>JAQYWA010000438.1 GCA_030145265.1 Desulfuromonas sp.
AAAAAACCTCCATAACCCGACTCTGCCGGGGGATGTTCCTGCTCTCCATGGCAACCCTCATGTACGAGCTGATCCTGACCCGGATCTTCTCTGTGCTTATGTGGTACCACTTTGCCTCGATGGCGATCTCCCTCGCCCTGTTCGGTCTCGGCGCGGCGGCTCTCTGCGTCTACCTGCTGCCCCAGCGTTTTCCCGAGGATCGACTGGAACCGCTGGCGGCCCGCTTCGCCCTGCTCTTTTCCCTGTCGACGGCCGCCTTCTTCGGGGTTTTCGTCCTGTTTCGGCTGCAGCCGCAGCTTGCCTTCAAAGTGCTGTCCTTTTTCCATCAGCCTTTTTACCAGCCGTTTCAGCAGGGATTCTACGACCGCGCCATTCCCGGCGAACTGCTGCTGGGACTGGCCGGACTCTACCTGCTCACGGCCCTGCCCTTTTTCTTCAGCGGCCTGGCCATCAGCCTGCTGCTTTCCCGGCGGCTTAAAGAAATCAACCGGCTCTACTTCTGGGACCTGCTCGGTGCCGGCGCCGGCTGCCTGCTGATTATTGTCGTGCTCAAACTGGCCGGCGGCATCACCGGCATCCTGGTCATCGCCGTCGTCGGCCTGCTGGCGGCCTTCGCTTTTGCCGCCCCGTCCCGCCGCTGGCTGACCGGCGGGCTACTGCTGGCCCTGCTGGTCGCGGCCGGCGGCAACCTGATCTGGGGCTATGCCGACATCCGCTTCGCCCGCGGCCGCTACGAGCCGAACCTGCTGTGGAGCGCCTGGAATTCCTATTCCCGGGTCGCCGCCTACCCCTCGCAGAGCCAGGAAATGGAACATGCCTGGGGCCTTTCCCGCACCTACCGCGGCCCGGTGCCGGAGCAGCTCGGCATGGTGGTCGACGACACCGGCTACACCACCATGTATCGCTGGGAAGGGGAAAAAACCCTCGATTTTTTCCGCAGCAACCTGATTGCCCTTCCCTACGCCCTGAAACCTAAGGCCACCACCCTGGTGATCGGCCCTGGCGGCGGACGCGACGTGCTGGCCGCGCTGGCCATGGGTGCCGATCAGATCACCGCGGTGGAACTCAACGGCCTGATTGTCCGGAGCGTCAATGAAATTTTTGGCAGTTTCACCGGCGAACTCTACCGTCATCCGAAGGTACAGCTGGAGGTCGACGAGGGCCGCAGCTTCATCCGCCGCTCACAGCAGCGCTACGACATCATCCAGGCCTCCGCCGTGTTCGGCCGCATGGCGCCGACGGCCGGGGCATTCACCCTGTCGGAAAACAACCTGTACACGGTGGAGGCATTCAAGGATTACTGGGACCACCTGACGCCTGACGGAATCCTGACTATCAGCCGATTCATCTTCGAACGGGAGACTCTGCGCCTGGTCTCCCTCGGCCTGGAACTGCTGAAACAGGAAGGGATCGCCGATCCTGCGGCGCACATGACAGTGATCAAGGAGCGGGGTCTGGCCAACTTCATGCTCAAACGCACCCCCTTTACCGAGGCCGAACTGCAGCAACTGCGGCGTGAATCCCGCGACAAGGAGTTTGAGATCGTCTTTCTGCCCGACCACCGACAGGGCGATGACGCTTTCGCCCGGCTGATCGCGGCCGGCGGCAGCAGCGAATTCTATCAATCGTTTCCCTTCGACATCACTCCTACCAGCGACGACCGCCCGTTCTTCTATTACATGTACAAACCGGCGGATTTTCTGCGCCTGCTGACCTTCCCCGAAAAAAGCAACTTCGAAGATCGGTCCGTGCTGATCATCCGCAACCTGCTGGTAGTGGTCGCCGCCCTGGTCGCCCTGTTCATTCTGCTCCCCCTCATTTTCACCCGTCGCAGCGACCTGCGGAAAGCCGACAGCGGCCGGCGGATTCTCTACTTCGCCTGCCTCGGACTCGGTTTCATGCTCATCGAAATCGGGCTGCTGCGCCGCTTCATCCTCTTTCTCGGTCCCCCCATCTACGCCCTGGCGGTGATCCTCTTCTCGCTGCTGGTCTTTTCCGGCCTCGGTTCGCTCATTTC
>JAQYWA010000041.1 GCA_030145265.1 Desulfuromonas sp.
CGGAAAAAAGCGCAATCAAAATCATTCAGGGGTTGCGCGAAGAGATCGAAAAAATGCGCCAGGAGATTGAACTGGCCGAACGCAACTATGACCTCAACCGGGCCGCCGAACTCAAGCATGGGAAACTGCCACAACTGGAACAGCAACTGCGCGAACGGGAAAAGGTCATTACCGGCGAACAACAGGGGCCTAAGCTGCTGCGGGAGGAAGTCACTGACGAAGAGATTGCCGGCATCGTCGCCCGCTGGACCGGCATCCCGGTAACCCGGCTGGTGGAAGGAGAACGGGAAAAACTGCTTAAGCTCGATCAGTTGCTGCACAAGCGGGTCATCGGCCAGGACGAAGCGGTGCAACTGGTGGCCGACGCCGTGATCCGCGCCCGGGCCGGCATCAAAGACCCGCGCCGGCCGATCGGATCGTTCATCTTCCTCGGTCCGACCGGGGTCGGCAAGACCGAACTGGCTCGCACCCTGGCCGAAGCCCTGTTCGACAGCGAAGACAACATGGTGCGCATCGACATGTCCGAATACATGGAGAAGCACGCGGTCAGCCGCCTGATCGGTGCCCCTCCCGGCTACGTCGGCTACGAAGAAGGAGGACAACTCACCGAGGCGGTCCGGCGCAAACCCTATTCGGTGATCCTGTTCGACGAAATCGAAAAGGCCCACCATGACGTATTCAACGTTTTGCTGCAGGTACTGGACGACGGTCGGGCCACGGATTCCCAGGGCCGAACGGTCGATTTCAAGAATACCGTCATTATCATGACCTCGAATATCGGCTCAGAGCATCTGATTGAGGGAATCGGGACAGACGGCCAAATCACCGAAACGGCGCGAAAGAGCGTACTTCTCGAACTGCGTCAGCACTTTCGCCCTGAATTTCTCAACCGCGTCGACGATGTCGTACTTTTCAAAATTTTGACTTTGGAAGAAATCAAATCCATTGTCGAACTGCTGATCCAGGACCTGCGCAACCGCCTGGCCGGTCGCCGCATCGGCCTGCAGCTGACGCCCGCGGCCCTTGACTTCATGGCTCGAAACGCCTACGACCCGGTCTACGGCGCCCGCCCTCTCAAACGATACCTGCAGCACCAGCTGGAAACCCGCATCGGGCGGGCGCTCATAGGTGGAGATATCCGTGATGGTGCCGGCATTACCGTCGATGCCGACCAGGATGCCCTCTGCGTTTCCCACATCAATCCGGCAGAGGATAATCAGCCCGACTGACCCGTTAATCCCACCCAGCACCGAAGCTCTCCGGGATGAGGCGACCTTCGGTCGCCCTTAATGAAAAAAACGTTTTATCGCTCAGATGGCACCTTTATTGCATAGAACACTAGCAACAACACCGTTCTCGAATCAAGGACAAGAGTGAAAGCATGAGTAAAAGAAAACGTTTTGGCGAAATTCTGGTCGATGCGAAGGTTGTCACCGAACCGGTGCTGCAACTGGCCCTGGAAAAACAGAAAGGGACCGGCAAACGCCTCGGGCAGGTCCTGGAAGAGATGGGGGTCGCTTCCGAAAAAGACACGGCGGTCGCTCTGGCGCGCCAGTTCGGCTACCGAACCGTTCAAAACCTGGTCAGCTACAGCTTTCCCGACGAAGTCCTGGCCCTGTTCACCAGCGAAGTAGCCTTAAAAAACAATCTATTCCCGCTGAAACTGGAGCAGAAGAACCTCTTCCTCGCGATGGTCAACCCGCTCGACATGGACACCATCGACGACATCACCTTCCGCACCGGATTGCGGGTCCTTCCCTGCGTCACCACCCCGGGAGAAATCCAGGCGGCCGTCCATCAGCATTACCTCGGCGCCCGTCCCAACGAACCGCAGCAGGAGGCTTCCGACTGGTGGACCATCCTAGTGGTCGACGACCAGGAACTGGTCCGGGGAGCCATCATGGCGGCATTAAAAAAAGAAGGCTACCAGATTATGGAAGCCACCAACGGCGCCGAAGGGCTCAAGCTTGCCTGCCAGCACCATCCGCACCTGATCATTTCCGACACGGTCATGCCGCGCATGGATGGCTATGAGATGTTCCGCGCCCTGCAGGCTAACAGCAACGCCAGCAAAATCCCGGTTATCGCCCTTTCCTCGAAAGCGACCGCTGAAGAAGAAGCCAAGCTCCTTGACTCCGGGTATTTCGATTTCATTTCCAAACCGATTAATCCCGTTCGCCTGCTCGCGCGGGTGCGCAGGGCCCTGAAGACAGCCTATGGCTCCAACGGACCGCCCCCGAGATAAGAAAAAACAGAAAAACCGTTGAAAAATTTCGTAGGATCGGTATAATAAGACTGAAATGGTCATACTTAGCACACCCCTTCAGCTCACAGGGAGGCTATTATGAGAATCGATATTCTTGGCAAGCCTGAAAGTGGTCAACGTTGCGAACGAACTCTTGAGAATGTCCGCCAGGCACTGGAACAGACCGGCGTGGAAGCCGAGGTTCACCTCTATCGTGACCGGAGAAAAATGATTGATCACCGGGTCTACGTTTCTCCGGCCCTGATCATCGATGACAGCGTCCGGGTGGCCGGTCGGATTCCCGAAATCAAAGAAATCATCAGTATGCTCGCGGAACGGCCACGTTACCGTAACCGTCTGCAGCAGGTGGCCTGAGCATCGGAACACAACACCTTAGCTTACCCTAATAACCACAGGCCTCTCTGCGCTTAGCAGAGGGGCTTTACTTTTTTGACCGCCTCGGTTAATTTGAATCAATTCCAACCTATTGAACCCTTGGGGCTGCATGGCAACCATACTGCTCGTTGACGATGTCAAGCTGTTTATCGAACTGGAGAAGTCTTTCCTTGAGGATGCCGGGTACTCCGTCGTCACCGCCTCCTCCGGCAAAGAGGCTCTGGAAAAACTGCCGAAAGTGGACCCTTCGCTGCTGCTGCTCGACCTGTACATGCCCGGCATCGACGGCGACGAGGTCTGTCGGCAGATGCGCAGCGATGATCGCTGGAAAGCGCTGCCGGTGATCATGGTCACGGCGGCCGGCAAGGAAGAGGAAATCCGCAAATGCCTTGACGCCGGCTGCGACGACTACATCACCAAGCCGGTGCAGAAAAAACTGCTGGTCGAAAAGGTCAAACGGTTGCTGGGCGCAGTAAAAGCCCGGACTGAAGAACGCAAACCCTTCTCTCTTCAGGTGCAGGTTCGAGGTGAAGGCCAGCAACTGGTCGCCACTGCCAAGGACCTTTCCCGAAATGGCATTTTCCTCAACAGCACCGCCTCGATGGCCCCCGGAGCGGTGGTCGAACTCAAGCTGAATCTTTCCGAAGGACGAGAAATTGTTCTACTGGGAAAGGTCAAGCGGATTCAGGATGGCCCGGACGGCGGGATGGGGATCTACTTTATCCGCCCCGAGGGGATGGGCATTAAAGAACTGGACCAAACGCTCAGGGAGACGGCAAAACCTGGACTGACCAGCGAGCTTTCAAAACCGTCGGAAAGCCTGCAAACTCAGCTGGGAACCATGGAAATGCAGAACAGCAGACTGCGGGAAGAAAACAACTCCCTGCTCCAGAGAATCCGGGAAATGGAAGACGAAAACCGCGAGTTTGCCGAACGCATCGTGCACACGGAAGAAGTCAACAACAACCTGACCAACCTTTACATAGCGTCTTCACGGCTGCACTCGGTATTGGATCGAGCCCAGGTCAGCGAAATCATCCAAGAGGTGGTAATCAACCTGGTCGGCGCCGAAAAATATGCCCTTGCTCTCTACGACAAGGAAACCAAATCCTACCGTTTCGAAGCCGGAGAGGGACTTGCCCCGGAAGAATTCCCGCCGGTCGAGCCGGGTTGCGGCCTGTTGGGCTGGGTTGTTGCCAACAGCGAACCATATTTTCAGAAAGGGCTGGTTACGGCAGGTTCCGACGACCTGCAGACTCCGCTGGCCGCCATCCCCCTCACCATTCACGGAACCTGCATCGGCCTAATGGCTATCTACCGGCTGTTTACCCAGAAAGAGCAATTTGAAGAGGTGGACTTTCAACTCTTCAGCATGATGGCCGAGCACGCCGCCACGGCACTCTTCTCATCGAACCTCTACGAAGCCTCGGAACGCAAGCGGCAAACCTATCAGGGCCTTATGGAACTGTTGCTCAAGTGACGCCCGGGGCGGCCCTCCGGTCTGCCGGTACCAGGAACCCCTCCGCCAGGGCAAACCGCACAATTTCCTCTCCCTCGGCCCGCATCACACTGCCGGCGAATATCTTTTCCGCCGACTGCTGACCGGTACACCCCTGCAGCAGCTTGAGAAAATCCTCTTCCAGCGACTCGCACAAAACCTGCCCTCCGCGCCGGAGAAATACAGCAACCGATCCAACCGGCCGAAACAACGCGGCAATCTGCTCCAGTTCCACCTCGCCCATTTCAAGCAGATCGAGAATTTCATAGGCAAAGGGAACCAGGCGAACCCCTTTTGCCACCTGTAGCGGCGACTTCCAGGGATCGATGCCCCGCAGGGCTTCGGGAGCTGCCGGCAGGGTTTCCTGCCCCAGCAGGGTTTCGGCGTAGTGGAAATGATACCGGAGCAAATCCTGGGCGGCCGGCAACAGCTCGGATCGCTTCCGTTTTTTGAACAGAAAGGCCAGATAACCTTCCTGCAGCGACAGTGCCTCGGCCGGCATCCATCGCTCGCTGTCCAGCAGGGTTTCGCGCGGCACCTTCTGCTCGGCAAGCAGCCACTCGGCAAAACCCCGCAGAAAAGACGCCGCATCGCCACCGGCCACCTTGAGCAGTGCAGCGAAAAAACCGACCGCCCGGCCAGTGTTGTAAAACAGGTCGGCGGATGCCGCCAGCAGCCGGCAGGCCTCCAGGTCGTCGCTGCACATGGAAGCACTTTCGAGAATTTCGTAGGGCGGCTCAGGCTGGGCCCTCAGGCCGTGATCGGCGGCCTCCCGGTGAAGCACCGTGCCAGGCAGGACGGCCAGGGGAAAGATGTCGATATGGTTGGGCTGGAGCCCAAGAGCGTAATTGACACTCTGACAGAAACCCGAGAAATCGTCCCCCGGCAGGCCAAAGATCAGGTCGAGCCCATAGGTCACCCCTTCGCGGGCGAGCAGCTGGATCTTGCGGGAAAACTGTTCGGGATCGAGGCTCCGGCGGATGTGCCGCAGCACTTCGGGACGGGCCGACTGCAGGCCGATCTGCACCGAGCAGGAGAGCTTCGCCAGCAGACGGGCGGTCTCGCGGTCAAGGAAATCGGCCTTGGCCTCCAGATGAAAATGGATGTGCGGAGCCTTGCGCGCAAGGAGCTTGAGCAGTTTTTTGCCCCGCTCCGGCGGATGATTGAAGGTGGAATCGAGAACCCAAACCTGGCTGACTTGGTGGCGAACGAACAGCTCCAGCTCCTGCTCCAGCCGCTCCAGCGGCAGCAGCCGGGTGCCGTGACTGCCGCGGGCATCGAAACAGAAGGTGCAATTGAAAGGACAGCCGCGAGAGGTTTCCCAGAGCACGCCCCCGACTTCCGTTGGCACTACGGCGCCTGTGAGCCACGGCGAAGGCAAACGGCTCAGGTCCGGCGGTGCCGATGCTGTCGTATCAGCCTCGCCATTTTCGGCCAGCACCAGCCCTGCCGCCGGCGCCATCGTTGCGCCCTGAATCAGACCCCGCACCAGGTCGCGAAATGTCTCTTCACCCTCGCCGAGAATGATCGCATCAAACCCGCCCTCCGACAACACCGCCCGCGGGTCCGCATGCACCTCGGGGCCGCCGGCCAGCAGCCGCAAATCCGGCCGGGCGCTCCGCAACTGCCGCGCCAATGCGCACACCCGCCCACGGTTCCAGACATACAGGGGAAAAGCCACCATCTGAGGCTCCCCAGCGAGAATCGCCTGCAGCATGTCCCGGTCGCTCTGCTCCGGGAACAGGTCGAGCAGCAGCGCCTGGGAACGCAGCGACTCCGGGAGGGCGGCCTTGAGACAGCCGGCCGCGAGCGGAACGGCCTGGGCCGAACGACGGACATGCAGGGTCGGCAGAACGATTCGCATGGATCGGATCCTCCTGGCTGCCATATTAAAAGGCAACCGTTCTACAATTTATCGGTCAATCTCAGCCGGCGGCGGGGCGAAAAGCTGCGCGTCCATGGTGCGGATCTGCAAACGCTCAAAGGCGGCCTCGAATACCGGGTACTGGTCCCGCAACTGCGCCAGGGTCAGCTGATAGCCGTAGTTCATCACATGATGACGGGCTTCGTTGCTCATCGGGCTCTGAAAGAAAAAGAGTGATTCATCGCGCCCCGGCTCAACCAGCAGCACCTCGACTTCGGGATGTTCAAGGCGAAAATGCGCGAGAGCCAGGTCGAGCTTCTCCTTGTTTTCGATCCGCCGAGACTGCTCCCAGGCAAAGGAGATGCCGAGCTCGGCAATACTCGAGCACTTGCCGAAAGAGAGTGACGGGAGACAGGAACGCTCCTGGTCATTCTCCATGGGAACCCGGGGGTTGATCACCAGGATCAGTTCAGCTCCCCGCTCGACAGCGATGTCCAGGTGGCTCACCCGGCCGACGGATCCGTCCACGTAATGCCTCCCGGCAATCGGGTAGGGCCGAAAAAAGTACGGGATGGCGCAGGAGGCGGTAATAGCCTGGCAGATCCGGACATCCTGAAATTCCTCGGCACCGAACACGACCCGGCGACCATGGTCAATATCATAAGCCGGGATGTAAAGTTCGGCATCAAGCTGCCGGAAATTATCGTGGATCCCCTCCTTGAGAAAAGACCGGCAGAGGTACTGGCACATCGGATCAAGGGAAAAGAGGCCGGAGGGGAACTGTTCCTGGAGAATCGGAAACAGGTCGTTCAGCGAAAAAGACCAGCGCTGTCTGCGGTGATGGCCGAGGATTTTAAAAAGGTTGCGCAACACTTGGCCGCACGAAGCCACAAGTCCGCGAGCATCGAGCCGATAGATATCCTTGCGGCGCCAGTTGAAGACCGTGCTTTCATCGTTGGCGATGGCCTGAAACAGCGCGGCGGGTTCGATTTTGTTGGCCATCAGGGTGGCAATCACCGACCCAGCGCTGACCCCGACATAAAGATCGAACTGGCGGGACGAAAACCCCGAGGCAAACAACCGGTCCAAGGCGGTCAGGCAACCGATTTCATAAGCGGCCCCCATAATTCCGCCGCCAGCCAAAACCAGAGCTGTCTTTCCTTTGTTGCGGGGCACCGGGCCTCCTATTTCTTGGCGCGCACCTTGATTTTCGGCTTGCCGGCTTCGGTCACCACCCGAAACTCAATCTCGCGATCACCAAATTTTTCGCGGATTTTATCCTTCTGCCGTTCCAGGAAGAAGTGAACCTGCTGACGGTCCGGGCCGGGCCCGGCGATGCCGCAATCATTGCGGGCCTGCAGCAGTTCCTGATAGACCCGATCCATGGGATCGACAGCGGCAGGAGACACCGTCTCGGGGGCCGGCAAACGACCAGCCCTGGCGGCATGTCGAACATAGCGGCCCTCGTCGATCAGACGCAGGATCCGATCCCAGTAGCTGGAATAACTATGGAAACGGGCGGCCAGGGTCTGGTAACGGAAACGCAGGTCGGTCTGGATGATTTTGCGGTTGACGAACTGGCGCAGACGCTTGGCCACAGCCTCGCGCTTTTGCAACGGCTCACGCTTTTCGACACCGGCAAAGTACTGCTCGTAGTGAATCTGCAGCCCCTTGAGATCCTGCTCAATATTCCCCAGTTCCCTCGCAATTGCATTACGCTCATCCATAGCAACCTCCAATATATGAACTATACTGAACATACTATACCTTTGCAAAGAAAAACCCGAGGGTATACTTCTCGGTGGAAAGGCATAATTCTTGACTCTGAGGAACCTTTCCATGATAATTATGGATTTTTTAACAACTCATTTCCAGGAGGGATTATGAGCACACAACATCTGGCAGCTGTCATTCTTGCAGCCGGACAGGGAACGCGAATGAAATCGCAGCTCCCCAAGGTACTGCACCCGGTTGCGGGGCAACCGATGGTCTGCGCGCCGGTTCGGCTGTGCCGAGAGCTGGGATGCGAAAAGACTGTCCTAGTGGTCGGCCACGCGGCCGACCAGGTCCGGCAGACGCTGGAGCTCGAGTCGGTGCTGTTCTCCCTCCAGGACCAGCAGCTTGGCACCGGCCACGCCCTGCTCTGCGCCGAAAATCAGCTGCAAAACTTTTCCGGCACCCTGCTGCTGCTGTGCGGCGATGTACCACTGCTGCGGCAGCAAACCTTAGAGCGGCTGCTGGCCTACCATGCCGAGCAGCAGGCGGCAGTCACCGTACTGACCGCCGAAATGGACAATCCCCACGGCTACGGCCGGGTGGTCCGCGACGGCGAGGCGGTATTGCGCATCGTTGAAGAAAAAGATGCCTCGGCCAAGGAAAAGACCATTCGCGAAATCAATACCGGCATTTACGCCTTCGAGGCGCCGCTGGTTTTCGACGCCCTACGGGCCGTCGGCCGCGACAACGCCCAGGGCGAATACTACCTAACCGACGTGCTGGAAATCGCCCGCCGGCAGGGTCGCACGGTGCGCGCCATCAGCGTCGCCGACCCGGACGAGCCGATGGGGATCAACGATCGGGTCCAGTTGGCCGAAGCCAACGCCATCCTGCGGCGGCGCATAAACGAAGAACACATGCGCGCCGGGGTTACCCTGCTCGACCCGGCCGCAACCTATATCGACGCCGAGGTGAAAATCGGCCCGGACTGCGTCATCCACCCCGGCGCCCACCTGCGCGGAACCACCCGTCTCGGCAACGACTGCATCGTCGAACCGGGAGTCATCGTCACCGACTGCACCATCGGCGACTGCGCCCATCTCAAAGCGGGCTCGGTGATAACCGAATCGACCCTCGGCCCCCGCTGCGCCATCGGCCCCATGGCCCATCTGCGTCCCGGCACGATACTGGCCGGCCACAACAAACTCGGCAACTTCGTCGAAACCAAAAAAGCGGTCCTGGCAGAAAAATCCCAGGCCAGCCACCTCACCTACATCGGCGACGCCGAGGTCGGCCGCAACGTCAATATCGGCTGTGGCACCATCACCTGCAACTACGACGGCGTCAACAAGCACAAAACCATCATCGAAGACGACGTCTTCGTCGGCAGCGACACCCAGTTTATCGCCCCGGTGCGAATCGGCAGAGGCAGCCTGATCGGCGCCGGCTCAACCATCACCAAGGATGTCCCTCCCGACTCCCTGGCCCTGGCGCGCAGCGAACAGAAGATCATCGAAGGCTGGCGTCTGAAGAAAAATAAGAAATCGTGAGGCGTTAGGAGTGAGGGGTTAAGACCTTCACGCTTCACGCCTCACACCTCACACCTCACCAGGAGTTCATATGTGCGGCATTGTTGGATATATCGGTTTCCAGGAAGCCACCCCCATCATTCTTGACGGCCTGCGTCGGCTGGAGTATCGCGGCTACGACTCGGCCGGGATCGCCACTCACCACGACGGCAAGATCGAAATCCGCCGAGCCCAGGGCAAGCTGATCAACCTGGAAAACGTCCTCCGCGAGCGCCCGGTCAAAGGGAGCTGCGGCATCGGTCACACCCGCTGGGCCACCCACGGGCGCCCGTCGGAAATCAATGCCCACCCGCACCACGCCGGTGGCATCGTCGTGGTGCATAACGGCATCATCGAAAACTACCTGGTGCTCAAGGAACGCCTGCGCAAGCAAGGGCACAATTTCAGCTCCGAGACCGACACCGAGATCATCGCCCACCTGGTGGATGAGCACTACAAAACCACCCAGGATTTCGTCAGCGCAGTGCGCCAGGCCCTGGCCGAGGTGCGCGGCGCCTATGCGGTGGCCATCCTCTGCGAACAGGAGCCGAGTAAAATGGTCGCCGCCAAGCTCGGCTCGCCGCTGGTGGTCGGCCAGGGGGTCGGCGAGAATTTCGTCGCCTCGGACATCCCGGCCATGCTTTCCCACACCCGCGAGATGATTTTCCTCGAAGACGGCGAAATGGTGGTCTTTACCGGCGGGGCCATGGAATTCACCGACTTGGTCGGCAACCCCGTCAGCAAAACCCCGAAGACCATCACCTGGAGCCCGCTGATGGCGGAAAAAGGGGGCTACAAACACTTCATGCTCAAGGAGATCTACGAGCAGCCGCGGGCCATCGCCGACACCCTGGCCGGTCGCCTGCGCGAAGAAGAGGGGGACGTCTACCTCGAGGAGCTCAACCTGAGCGATGCCGACCTGCAATCGCTGGAGAAAATCTTCATCGTCGCCTGCGGCACCTCCTGGCATGCCGGCCTGGTCGGCAAATTCATGATCGAAAAACACTGCCGGGTGCCGGTCGAAGTCGATATCGCCAGCGAGTTTCGCTACCGCGACCCGATCATCGGCGCA
>JAQYWA010000042.1 GCA_030145265.1 Desulfuromonas sp.
TGGCGTCTGGTGGTTGCAGTGTCTTTGAGGTATTCACTGCCGTAGATGGCGCAGAGCAGGGACAGGGCAAAGATGGGGACGAGGAAAAAGGCTGAAAGACGATCGATTTGCAGGGCGAAATTACCGGCTGGAACCTGCCATGGGAGGATGAGATGCAGTGCCGTGCCGGAAAAAAGCACCGGCCCGGAGGCGGCCAAACCCAGCAGAGAGGCGAGGACTGCGCTGCCTGCGCCGCAGAACGTGGCCAGCTTTGCGTGTCGTCCGGCCAGAAGGGCTCCCAGCCCCCCCGTCAACAGAATACCAAGGGCGAGGAGCAGTTGGTTCATGGCCTGGTGGCCTCCAGTTCATCTTGAGCCAGGCGCAGGGCTGAAAAGATTTCTTCGCGGGATCCTTCTTCTGTCAGCGTTTTCTTGAAGCCCTTGTTCCGGAGCATGAAGCCGAGTTTCGAAAGGAGGTGCAGGTGTGATCGAAGGGTTGGTGTGATGACTGTAAACAGGATGCGTACCGGTTTGCCGTCCAAGGCATCAAAATCGACCGGTTTTTCCAGAAAGCAGAGTGTCACGGTTGGTTTGGTTATGTGCAGCAGGACCGGGTTGCGTGGGTGGGGTATGGCTATTCCGTCGCCGATCCCGGTGGAGGCAATGCGTTCCCGGGCCACCAGCACCTGTTGCAGATAATCCCGGTCGACTTCGTCGGGAAGACGTAAATGCTGGGCGATGTCGGCTAACACCATATCCCGGTTTGTTCCCTCAACGCGGTAGAACACGCCACCCGCCTCTAACGCCTCGCTCAGTGATGGAAGCGGAGTCGCTTCGGCCTCAGGTTCGTGGAGGAGTTCGGAAGAAACCCCCATCCGTCGCGAAGTCGCCCACTCGAGGAGTTCGGCCCGGTTGAAGCGATACTGCTCGTGGACCCGGTAGGCGGGAACGATTTTCTGCTTGATCCAGCGATAGATGGTTTTTTCGGACACATTCAGAAGCTTGGCAGCGTTCTTTACAGATACGTTCATTTATCCCCTATGAGTGACAATGGTGTCTTGCTGTGGACATCTTTGGACATTATCTTATGATGTCAGTATTTGTCAAGGGTGGTTTTTGCGCGGGTGAGTGGGGGTTGTTGGTCGCAGAACAAAAAAACCGCCTGTGCAGGCGGTTTAAAGAGCTTGATGTGGCTGGATGTTGTTAAGGAATCGAGTGGGAAAAGTACTGGTGGTCGTAGGTCTTGGCCGCCTTGATTGCATCGTGGAATGTCACGCCTATCGGTTTCATCAGGATGATCGCCATAATACCGATGACGAGAAAGGCGGCGGTCCAGTTCAGCAGAGTGGTCAGCCAAGCCCAGTCCGGATCCTTGCGCTTTTTCTTTGGTTTGGAGTTTTCCTCGCCTTCGTCGCGAGCCATGGTTCGGGCGGCTTTGCGCATGAAATGCCCGGAACTCATGAAGATAATAGCGGAAATGGCAAACTGCGGCATGGCCTCCACCGGCAGTTTGCCGGAAATCAGCATGACCGCGTAAAACATCATGGCACAGAGTCCCAAGAGAATCATGTGCTGGCCTAGTTTGGCGTTCACGAATTCCCTCCATTGGTCAGCGTTTCACTACAATTAACCATTGTTTTAAAGTAAGTCAAGGGCTAAATGTTCGCTGGGAGGGCCTTTTTTTAAAAGTGTTTTACGAGATGGGAGGCTGTTCTCCATCAATGAAACTTGGTTTTATTTTTTTAGCGGTGCAAAAAAACAGGAAGGCTCAAGGTGCGAGCCTTCCTGTGGAAGATTGCTTGGAAAAAAACTAGTTATTTTTTGATCATGCCGAGGGGGGCGACGGTACGGCCATAAACTTCGTTCAGAACCTGAGCCAGTCCAGTATAGATGGCAGAGAGGCCACAGAAGATTCCTTCGTAGCCAGCGACGGTTTTGATCAGGTGGTTTTCGGTAGCGTCACCGATGGCGAGCAAAAAGAAAAGGATCGTAAGTGAAGCGAAGACGACTTGCAGCGCCCTGTTCAGCTTCAGGGTGCCGACAAACAGGACGGCGGTAAAGAGTCCCCACATGACGAGGTAGGAAGTCATCGCCGCAGCGGTCGGGGCGGTCCCGAAACCGGTTTTGGGGAGAACGATCAGGGCGACCAGTGACAGCCAGAACAGGCCGTAGGAGGTGAAGGCCGTTGCTCCGAAGGTGTTGTTTTTTTTCCACTCCATGATGCCGACGATGATCTGGCCGAGACCGCCGTAGAAAATTCCCATGCCGAGGATCATCGCATCGAGAGGAAAGAAGCCGGCATTGTGCAGGTTCAGCAGGACGGTGGTCATGCCGAAACCGAGTAGGCCCAGCGGGGCGGGATTGGCGGTGGTGTCGTTGAGAGCGAGATTCGAGACGCTAGCTTGTTGGCTTAAGCTTGTCATTTGCGAGGTATCTCCTTTGTTTACTGAATGGCAGGAATTGGGTGTTGACAGAAACAGTGCAATGCGGTGATGTGCAAAAGTGGGTTTATGTTTGTTTAACCTTGTGGTTGGGGTGGCTCGGGAAAGAGCTCGGAACTTGCCCTCGTCAGTTTCGGACTCTCCCCGTTCCTTAGGGAGTAACCATGAAGGAAAATAGCAAGGGGCATGCCAGTCGTATACGGTCATTGGTGAAAATTTAAGTAGAGTAATTACGGTGAGTTATGCTGTGGCGGAGAAGATTGTGGGTAGCCTGGACAAAACGTCATTTTTGCACCAGTGCAAAAATGACGTTTATAAAATATGAATTTACCACAAAGGGTTTTTGTGCGGAGAATGTTGGATTGAGGGTAACTGTTTGATTTGAAATGGCGTTTTGACTTGTTGAAGTGGGGCTCACCTTGAGCTTTGCATTGCGGTAGATACATTCATGATAAATTCGCATCTCTGCAAAATATTGTCTGGACAGGCGGGTTAGGACAGGCGGTTATGGATCGTTTGGACCGACGGTCTTTTATGTTCACCCAGGGGGACGACGGAACGGCCTAAAACATCGTTCAATATCTGGGCGAAGCCGGTGTAGATGGCGGAAAAGGCACAGAGGAGGCCTTCCCAACCGGCAATCGTAGTGATGAATCGGTTGCCGGTTGCTGTCCCTGCGGCGAACAGAAAGTAAAGGAGTGTTAGGGATCCGAGTACGAATTGCAGTGACTTGTTCAGCCTCAGGGCGCCGATGAAAAGAACCGCGCTAAATAGTCCCCACAACACCAGGTAGGCGGTCATGGTGGTATCCTTGGGGAATTCGCCGAATCTGGTGTCGGGAAGAATGGTTATGGCAATCAGTGAGAGCCAGAACAGGCCAAAGGAGGTGAAGGCTGTGGCGCCGAAGGCGTGCTGCCGTTTCCATTCCATGAAGCCGACAACGATCTGAGCGAGGCCTCCGTAGAAAACCCCCATGGCGAGTATGCTGCTGTCGAGTGGAAAGAAACCCGTATGATGAAGGCTGAGCAGCGCCGTGGTCATGCCGAAAGCGAGGAGCCCCGAAGGGGCTGGATTGGACAGGGTGTCGACGGAATCGAGCGGATTGTTTTCGGCGGCATTAACTCGTTTTGTTTCGAGCTTCGCCCGGTTGCTGGTTGTCGCCGCGGCTGCTCTGGGGGCAAGTGGTTGTGGGAGGGGGATGGCGTTTGGAGGAGTGGGGTGCGATTCTTCCCTGGCTGGATGTGCTGCTTCCTCCGGGTGTCGCTCCATCAAGTCTTGGAACACCGGGCAGCGATCCTGGTGGTCGGAACAGAACTGAATGATTTTCTTGACGTCGGACGGCGAAATGTAGCCGCAGCCGATATCACAGTAATCTTCGTTTTTTCCGAAAAAAGGGCAAATCATTCAGTAATCCTCAGTCGATGTCGGACGGTGTCCGGCAGGCGTTCCGCTGTCCCTGGTCCAGTGCCCGGCAAGGAAAGCGACCATTTAATTATATAGAGCAACCGGCGTACCAAATCCGGAAGAAAAAAAGACTGAATCTTAAAGTGTCATGATTCCGATATGTTGGGGCTTTGAATGGTGGGGCGAGAAGAGGTCGCCAGGGTCGCTATTTTTGCATGAATGCAAAGATGCCAGAGCTCTTCCGGAACCGGCTGGGATGTGTCTGGTTCCGGAAGGGGGGTGCTAACTTCTTTGTTTTCGGTGGTTTAGCCGATTGCATATCTGACGGGTTGAGCCTGTTGCATCTGTGCCAACGCGGATCGCCGCAGATTTGCAGTGATGCGAGAGCCGATCAGGAATAGTCGTCCTTTTTGATGTCGTATTTCTTGAGCTTACGGTAAATAGTGGCCATGTTCATACCGGCTTCGCGGGCCGCGGAATCAATGTTTCCCGCGGTTTTCTTCAACAGGCCGATCAGGTAGTTGGTTTCAAAGCGGGAGAGGGCGGCGGAGTAGCTGTCCCCCTCGGCGTCCTCCCGCAACGGCGCCGAATCGATATCGATGAACTGCGCCAAGACCGGCAGGCCGATCCATTCGCCATTTTCGATGGCCATGCAGGCCTCGATAACGTTGCGCAACTGACGGATGTTGCCCGGCCAGGCGTAGTCGCAGGCGGATTGAAAGGCTTCTGGAGAAAGTCCCCGAATCCGGGTGCCGAATTTTTCATTTTGCAATTTGATGAAATGCGCTGCCAGCAGCGGAATGTCTTTTCTGCGTTCCCGTAGCGGTGGCAAGTGAACGTTGACCACATTGAACCGGTAATAGAGGTCTTCGCGAAAGGTGCCGGCCTTGACTTCGGCCATCAGGTCCGAGTTGGTGGCCGAAATGATGCGGACGTCGACTTTGATCGGCTTGGTGTCGCCAAGGCGCAGGAATTCCTGCTCTTGCAAAAAGCGTAGCAGAGTTTTCTGTACATTCATCGGGAGGTTGCCGATTTCGTCCAGAAACAGGGTGCCGCCGTCGGCCGCTTCGAGCAGGCCCTGACGGTTTTCGGTGGCGCCGGTAAAGGCCCCTTTCTTGGTGCCGAACAGCTCGCTCTCAAGGATGGTTTCCGGTAGGGCGCCGCAGTTAATAGCGACAAATCGCTTGCCCTTGCGCGGTGAATGGTAGTGCACGGCCTGGGCGATCAGCTCCTTGCCGGTTCCCGACTCGCCGGTGATCAGCACCGAGGTGTCTCGGATCGCCACCTTCTCAACCGTGTGCAGAAGTTCCTTGAGCTGGGGAGAATCGCCGATGATGTTGTCGAAGTGGAACTTGCCGGCCAGCTCATCGCGAAGTTCCCGGTTTTCCGTAAGCAGTTGGGTGTGCTTGAGGGCGTTCTTGACCCGGTACAGCAGTTCCTCGGGCTCGAAGGGTTTGGTCAGCATGTCGTAGGCCCCCTTGCGCAGGGCCTGGATCGACATGTCGACGGTGGCATGGGCGGTGATCATGATCACCGGAATGTCGGGCGACTTGGTCTTGATCCGGGCCAGCACCTCAAGGCCGTCTATTCCCGGCATCTTAATGTCGGAAATCAGCAGGTCCCATTCGCCGTGGCGGTAATCTTCGACGGCTTCAAAGGAGCGGGTGTACCCCTTTACTGTATAGCCGCTATCGGTGAGGATGGCCTCCATCATCCGACAGAGACCTTCTTCGTCGTCAACCAGCAGTATCCGCTTCGAAACCATTAAAATAGGCCTCCCGTGTCACTGGTAGCCGGACGGTGATGGTGGTGCCTTCGCCGACCGTGCTGTCCAGGGTGATTTGTCCCTGATGCTGTTCTATGATCTGTTTGGTGATGGCCAGTCCGAGTCCGGTGCCCAAGGGGCGGGTGGTGAAAAACGGCTCGAAGATCTTTTCCAGGTTTTCTTCCGGAATCCCGGCGCCGTTATCGGCAAAGATGATATTGACATAGCTTTCGTCTAACGTGGTTCGGACGACCAGTTGTCCCCCTTCCTGCATGGCCGCGCCGGCATTGAGAATCAGGTTGATGGCCACCTGGCGCAGTTGGTCGCCGTCCACCTGAATGCAGGGGAGCTCCGGGGTAAACTCTTTGAGCACGCTGACATGGTGCATGTCGGTGTGATTGGCGGCAAAGTCGATGATCTGGTGCAGCAGCTCGTGGATATCGGTTTCAGCCAGGGTTGGTTTTGGGGTACGGGCGTAGCTGAGCAGATCCTGGACGATTTTCTTGCAGCGTTTGCTTTCCCGCTTGATCTCGTGGATAAAGTTGAAATAGGGGTCGTTCGGCGACATCTTGCCTTCCAGGTAGCTGGCATAGCCGAGAATGACGCCAAGCGGGTTGTTGATCTCGTGGGCTACCCCCGACGAGAGGATTCCCAGCGACGCCATTTTGCCCTGCTGGGCCAGAGAGGCTTCCATCTCATGGTTGCGCTGGAGCATGCTGGTCATTTTGTTGAAGGCGATGGCCAGTTCCCCCAGTTCATCGTTGGATTCGACCGGCATGCGCTGGTCGAGTCGTCCCTTCATAACTTGGCGTATGACGGTGATCATGTTCTGGATTGGTTCGGTCAGAATCCGCGAGGCGATTACCAGCAGGACCACGGCCATGGTGCCGACGAACAGGGGGAGAATCAGCATGCTCGCTATGATTCGCCATTTGATGACGTTGGCCTCATGGAAAAACTCGTCTTCGTAGGAGCCAACGGCGATGATCCAGTCCCAGGGTTTGTAATAGCGGTAGCGGACAATTTTCATGCGCGGTTTGGCGTCCCCGACGTTCTTCCAGGGGTAATGAATCCAGCCGTTCTTTTTCTGACTCATTTCACGGATGAAATAACGACCGACCAAATCTTGGCTGTCGGCTACATTTTGTCCTTCGGCATCGGGGTGGATGGTCAGTGTCCCTTGGCGGTTCATGCAGTAAATATAGCCGGTCTGGCCGACCCGCTTGCTTTTGATCTTGAGCTTGAGGTCAGCCATGGACTGTTTTTCGAACTCCTCATACTCGTAGGTTTCTTCAATGTAGCCGCCGGTGACGATAATCCAGTCCCACTCGGGAAAGTACCGGTAGGCGACGATTTTCTTGCGGGGGAAACGATCGCCTAGGGCCTCGTTGCGCCAAGGGTAGATGCTGTGCAGAACCTGTCCCGTGGGGGATTTTACCGCGGTCTCAATTATGGCACGGATAAAATATCGGCCGTCCTCGTCCCGCTCATCGAAAACATTGTCCCCCTCGCGGGTGACATGCACCAGCAGGTCGCCGGAACTGTTCAATACGTAGGTATAGCCGTGTTCACCGAAGCTGACCTGCTTCAGGGACTTCCGGGCCATGGCCTGGGCGGTCTGCAGGGAAACGGCTCCCTTTCGATGCTGGTAATGCTGGGTCTCAACCAGGTTATAGGCCAGTTCGGTGAGTTTGATCAGTTCCTTCCGGATGACCTGTTGTCGTTCCTGTTTGTAGACCTGGAATAGCTGATAATGGGAGTCCAACAGGTCGATGGTGAACTTGGCAATATGGTCCAGATCGTCTTCGCTGGTCTGGGTGATGCCGCGGTAGGCCTGTTCGGTGGCAAGGATCCCAATCACTCCGCCAATCATAATGATTGGGAGGATGACCAGCGGCAGGACCAAGCTGATGATCTTGCCCCGCAGTTTCAGGTTGTTGGTAAATTTAAAGTGCTTGAATTTCATTATGTAGGGTTCGTTGAAATTTTGTAAGGTTATGGTGAAGCCGGCACGAAGAAGTCAAGGTTGCGGATGCTGCTCTGCCGTAGCTGGGCAGTTCTGAGCCCCCGGTGGCGTCAAGTGAGTTGGTCAGGTTCCTGAGAAGTGTCGGGCAGGGTGAACGTGCTTCGGTAGTGGCGGATCTCGAGCAGGGCAATTTTGATGGTGCTGGCCACCGGTACGCCAATGATCATTCCCAGTACGCCGTAGAGCTTGCCGCCCATGATAATCGCCAAAATGACCCAGAGGGGGTGCAGGTTGGACACCCGCGAAATGAGGATCGGGATGAGAATGAAATTGTCGATGATGATCTGGGCGATGAGAATGTAGACGATGACGATCCACCAGAACTGCCCCCCCATGCCGAGGTCGACCAGGGCGATGAGGATGCCGGGAATCATGCCGATGATCGGGCCGACATAGGGAATCAGGTTGGTCACCCCGGCAAACAGGCCTAATATTGGCGCATAGCGGATATCCGTGAGAGACAGTCCGGCGGTCACCACCAGGCCGACGATGATGGCCTCGAGAATGCGGCCGCGGATGAAGTGGGCCATCTGCCGGCTGACCAGGGAAGAGAGGTCATGGGCCATTTCGAAGTAGCGGTTCGGGGTCAGGGCCACACAGAGGCGCAGGATGCGGCTGCCGTCGCGAAGAAAGAAAAAAGAAAAGAGCGGAACCAGGATCAGCAGGCCGCCCAGCCGCAGAGCCGATTTCGGGGTTTCAACCAGAATCTGGGCCAGCAACTGTTCGGCCAGGGTGCGGGCGCGGCCGGGCAGATCGTAGGTTTCGATGTAGGGAAAGCGGTCCAGCAGGGTGGCTTGCCCTTCACGCAGCAGGGCGATGAACTTCGAGGTGTAGCGCGGCAGGTCAGTGCGCAACGAGTTCCACATGTCCTGCCAGTAAGGGCTGATCCAGAAGACAGTCAGCAGGAGCAGTGCGGCGACTAGCAGGTAGAGCAGGAAGATGCTGGTGGCGCGGCTGATGCCTTCCCGTTCGACAAAGGTGACCATCGGGTCGAGCAGGAAAGTGACGATGAGGGAAAGAAGCATTGGCACGAACAGGCCGGTGGTGGCGGTCTGGATCAGCGAAATGATGGTCGAGGCCGAGGAAAAGATCGACAGTCCCGCAGCGATGCCGGCGGTCAGAACCAGAAACAGCAGCAGCAGGTGAACGCGGGTCAGGTCTTGTTTCGGCGCCATGGGATCACACTTCAGGATTCAGGGTCAATGTCGACAGAGGCCGGGGCTGCCGCCGATGAGATGACCTTGCGGAGCTGCCGGAGTTCGATTTCGGCGGCCTGCAGGCGTTCGCTGAGCGTACGGGCCAGGCCGATCAGAATGGTGTTGGTGACTGCCGGATGTTTCTGGGTTGCTTCCAGCAGGTCGGCACGAAACAGACCGATCAGTTCGGTATTTTCAAGGGTGCGGGCCGACGCGGTCCGCCGCGCTGGGGCCAGCAGGGTCGATTCGCCGAAGAAGTCTCCCGGGCCCAGCAGTGCCAGCTGCTCTTTCTGGCCGTCCGGCTTGCGGACGAAAATGGAAACCCGCCCGGAGCGGATCGCGTACATCCCGGTCCCTGGATCACCTTCTTCGAAAAGAGTTTCCGCCGGAGCATAGTGGCGGGGATGGACGAGGGTTTCGATGAAATTCAGCTCGCGGCGGCCAAGGTCGGCAAACACGGCCAGGGTCCGCAGGAAGTGGGCGAGCGAATCCTCTTCGGTTTTTTTTCGAAAGATGTTGCTCCACAGCGGATTCACGGCAAAACTCCCAGAACAGGTTATAAATATTGGTGGATTATACCAGCCTGCCGGCGGAAGGCCAGAAAAATCGCTCTCCGGGGCGGCGCCCGCGTCCTTGATTGCCGGCTGCGGACCGCTTCGCCGTGGTTCGGTTTGCCCGGTCTGCTCAGCTCAGTGTTGCTCAGCTCAGTTGACAGCAGGGGGGCTCCTTGCTATTCTCACAGCAATTCAACAGGAGACTAATTCATGAACGTTTATCGCTGCCGTATCTGCGGTGATCCTTATCTTGGATCGGCCCGGCCGAGCCATTGTCCTTTCTGTGGGGCCCATGCAAAGCATATCGTTCCAGCCGCTGACTACCAGCCGGTTCCGGTTGGCGATTTGTCCAAGAAGAGCCGTGAGAATCTTGAGCGGGCACTCGAACTCGAAGTCGGCAACAGCACTTTCTATCGTGGGGCCGCCCAGGTGGCTGACGACGAGGAAGGGCTGGCCCTCTTTTCCGCCCTGGCCAAAGTCGAGGCGGAGCATGCTTCGATCCTCTGCAAAATCCTCGGCATTCCCAAGCCCGAAGAACTTTTTGAGCCCGGGGAGTGTTCCCCGTCGCACAAGGAAAACCTGGCCGAGTCACATAAGCGCGAAGGGCGCGCCGTGAAGCTCTACTCGAGGTTTCTTGATGAGGCTATCGAGGAGCGGGTCAAGCTGGTGCTGGGTGCTTTTATCGAAATCGAGTCCGACCATCTCGGCATGTCAGAATAATTGTGTAGTTCAGTAAACCACCGGCTCTGCCGGTGTACTAGAAAAGGCTACGCCGTTCCATCGTGTATTTCAGGCATTCACTTGATTCGGACCAAAACCCTGGGGTTTCGCCCCCAGGCGGCGACTTACTCTCTTTGCTTGCCCAAAGCGAGTAAGCAGAGAAAGGGCACCCCGCTCCTTGCCCTTCGGGTTCCCTGCGCTTCGCAGACATTTTGCGGACGGACAAAAACTCGCTTCGCTCAGACATTTGTCCGTCTGTTTC
>JAQYWA010000439.1 GCA_030145265.1 Desulfuromonas sp.
AGGCATCGAGGTAGACGTTGGCGATGAGGGGACTGATGACCCCGCCTTGGGGGCTGCCTTCCTCACTCGCCCGCCAACCTTCGCCGGTCATCACCCCGCTCGGCAAAAACATCCGCAGCATCTCCAGAATACTTCCATCAGCGATCCTCCGGCGAAAGCTCTTGAGGATGAGGGCATGGTTCAGGGTGTCGAAACACCGCGAAAGGTCCATGTCCACTACCCATTTGAGCTCGTAACGCCGGATGAACAGGCTGACCTTGGCGATGGCCTGTTGCGGGTTTCTGCCGGGCCAGTAGCCGTAGCTCTATGGATGAAATTCCGGGTCAAATATCGGCTGCAGAATGTTCAGCAGGGCTTGCTGTACAACCCGGTCGCGAACTGCGGGGATTCCGAGCAACCACTTTCCCAGTTACCTCGGGTTCCCTGTGAGCTACCGCATCCTCAATCACGCCACGGGTCTGACCTGGTATCGGGCTTTGCGCTATTGTGCACGCTTACCACCCGTCGCGCCGAATCAGGTTCGCTTGCGCTATGTGCAGCTCACTTCCTATCGCTTCCTTCAGACCCTGCCGTTACCAGCAACGCCCTTGCGATTCGGATTGTCTTCCCCCTGGTCGGAGTGACGCCGGTTTCTTGCAACAGGCCGGGTTTGCCCGCTACGCTGGGCAAACAAAAAAGCGAAGCTCCCTGATCGGGAACCTCGCTTTTTTTTCTTTTAACACCTCACCCCTTGCCCCTCGCCCTTCTCAGCCCCTAACCTGCGGCAGCAGTTCTTCAAGCAGAGTAAACAGCTCTTCCAGATCCGCCAGGGTCATGTCGGCCATGTGCGGGATGCGGAAGGTTTTGTTCTTGATCTTGCCGTAGCCGTTGTCGATGGCGTAGCCGCGCTCGCCGGCTAGTTTCTTGAGTTTTTCCAGATCGGTGCGGCCATCATTGGTCCCGGCCGTGAGGGTCTGCGAGCGATACCCCTCGGCGGCAAACAGGCCGAATCCCTGATCGAGAATCCAGCTGCGGGTTGTCTCAGCCATCTGCCGGTGGCGAGCATAACGGTTCTCCAGTCCTTCGGCAAAGAACTTGCGTAGCTGATGGGCCAACGCGTAGATCAGGCTGATGCACGGGGTGCTCGGCGTGTTGTCCTTGAGATCGTTGGCCGCGAACTCCGCGAAATCGAAATAGTAGCCGCGGTTGGGAGTAGTCTTAGCTTTTTCCAGCGCTTTCGGCGAAACGGCGAACACGGCCAGTCCTGGCGGCAGACCAAAAGCCTTCTGCACCCCGGCCAGGCAGACGTCAGTGCCCAGGGCATCCACATCGATGGGAACGGCGGTCATCGACGAAACCGTATCGACGATGAACGAAACCTCGGGATACTTCTTCATCACCCCGGCAATTTCCTCGAGCGGCGACAGCACCCCGGTCGAGGTTTCGTTGTGAACCAGGGTCATGGCGTCGTATTTGCCGGTGGCCAGCGCGGCATCGACCATCTCGGGGGTGATCGGCTGGCCCCAGTCGGCGGCAAACAGGTCGGCTTCGAGGCCGCAACGGCGAGTCACATCGTGCCACTTGGTGCTGAAAGCACCGTTGCCGAAGTTCGCGCAACGCTTCTGCACCAGGTTGCGCACCGCCCCCTCCATCACCCCGAAGGCACTGGAGGTGGAAAGAAACACCGGATTCTGCGTATTCAGCATGGTTTTCAGGCCGGTCGTCACCTCACGATGCAGGACCGCATACTCCTTCATGCGATGACCGATCATCGGTGCGGCCATCGCCTCGTAGACATCCGGGCTCACTTCCACCGGTCCGGGGATATAAAGCTTCTTGCCCATGGTTCGTGCTCCTTCAAGAAGAGATGTTTCCCTGCATCGATCCAACCGCCCGGCATAAAAAAACGCCCGGCCCTGTCGGATGCAGAGGAGCCCAGGCGTACGGCTGCGACGGTCGTGAATTCCTGCTCCCTGATGGTTCCCCACCTTGCGCCAGTTACAGGAGACCTGTGAATATTTACCTGCGCCATCC
>JAQYWA010000440.1 GCA_030145265.1 Desulfuromonas sp.
CTCCGGCGTCAGTTCGCTATGCTGCAGCAGTTCGATCATGCCGATGACGAGGTTCATCGGCGTGCGGATTTCGTGACTCATGGTCGCCAGGAAGCGGCTCTTGGCGATATTGGCGGCTTCAGCGGCGGCTTTGGCCTGGATTAAATCGACTTCTGCCTGCTTACGTTCGGTGATGTCGTTGATGAGGATCAGCAGCCGCTGCTCTCCCTTGATCGGGATGATCTCCGCCGACATTATCCCGGTCCGGAGCTCGCCGTTCTTCTTCCACATTTGTACCTCGAGCCCACGCACCTTTCCCTGCTCGTGCAGCAACTGAATGAAGGAAATGCGTGCTTGGGGGGGCCAAAGCCCCATCTCAAGCGAGGTGTGACCGATCGTCTCCTTCCGCCCATACCCCAGCAACTCTTCGAAGGCATCATTGACATCGAGGAATCGCCCCTCGTCCAGAGTGCTGATGATGAGGATCGACGGCGCCGAGCGAAAGATGCGGGAGAATTTTGCCTCCGACTCCCGCAGCGCCTCTTCGGACCGCCTGCGTTCGGTCACATCCCGGCCAACCCCCAGGATTCGGTGAATACGGCCGGTGGTTTCCCGCATGGGGATGAGGGTGGTGTGGAAACAGATGTGTCCGACGGGGAGATCAAGTTCCTCTTCGTAGCTGATGGGCGCTCCGGTCTCCAGACAATGACGATAGTGCGCATTGATCTTTTCGGCTGTCTTTTCGGGAGCGACATCTTCGACGAAGCGGCCGGTGACCTCCGCGCTTGTAAAGCCGACCGTCTTCTCCTCGGCGGGATTAAACCCGGCGAACTTGAAGCGGCCATCGCCGGTGACGTCAAGGAGGAAAAGGCAATCCGAGGTATTATCGAAAACATCCCGGTATCGTTGTTCGCTCTCTCGTAGCGCCTCAACAGCCTGCTTGCGGTCGGTGATGTCCATGCACGCCGATTGAAAGCCGGTCACGTTGCCATTCCGATCGCGAACCTGGGTCGCCATGCCATAGGCGATGAAAATCGAACCATCTCCCCTCTTTGCAGAAAACTCTCCCTCCCAGAGGCCCGTCTCATTGAGGTCGGCGAGAATGGCGGCGGCTTCATTCGGATCGGTGAAGAAATACGATATGGGCCTGCCGACCACCTCATCCCTGTTCCGGTATCCCCATATCTTGAGGAATGCATCGTTGACCTCGGCAACAACGCCGTCAAGTCCGGCAATGCTGTTAGCGGCAATCGAGGCATAAAAGAAGTGATTCTTGAGCCACAATGACTCTTCCGCCCGCTCACTTCTGGCCAAGGCCTCGCCAAGAACGACATTGCTGTAGTTTGCCTGGGAGATCATCGCGGCCAGTTTGGCATAATAACCCATGGCTCTGCGGACCGTTTCCCGGCTCCAGCGGGGGACCCGGTCAAGCGCCGCCAGGTATTCCGCCTCATCATAGCCGAAGCGCCGCGCCTGGGCGCGGAACAGCTCGTAATCCGGTTCCTCGTCGTCGTAAAGGAACTGGCCCAGGAAGATGTTGCCGAGACGCTTCTCTCCCAGCATGATCGGGGTAGCCATATCCCACATGTTGTTTTTGCAGCGGTACTCCTTGAAGGCTCCCGGTGGGACGCCACCAGAGAGTGAGATGTCGCTTTCGTGGCAGAAGGCACAGGATTCCGGCACTGCCCGGTGGAATTTGACGCAGATGTCCTGCCAGCCGGTGCCAACCAGCACCTTGCCGTTGAGGTCGATGATGCCGACACCGATACCGGTCAAGGCATAATAATCGTCCATCATCTCCTGCAGGGCAGGGGCGTCGATGACATCGGCCAGCTCGACGTTCGGTAATTCCGGCGGACCAGGGTTAACTTCAGCACCATGTTCTTGAGTCATTGTCACAACCCCAATAAATAAATGAAGGACACTCTTAAAAACATATACCTTTTTACGTCGCCCACAAAGCCCTATCTCCCCAGCTGGACCCCTTCTACTCTCGCGTCCCGGTCAATATCCGCAGTACGGTACT
>JAQYWA010000043.1 GCA_030145265.1 Desulfuromonas sp.
AGTTTTTCCGCCGGCTTGGTCAGCAGCGCGCTTTGGCCGGCCGCCGGAACATGGGCCTGGTGGCAGGCCAGGCACTCCCCCTGGGCCGCCGGGGTGTGGACCAGCCCCTTGGCCGTCGCCATCGTGGGGCCAAAGTGCTTGAATTGATGACAGTCAAAACACAAGAGCGCCGGGTCGGATGTCAGCATGCCGGGATAATCGCTGGCATGGGATTGATGGCAGCTGGCACATTCCCCCTGGGCCGCCGGCGGATGCGCCCCGGCTCCGGCAAAGGTCGCTTTCAGAGTACCGTGACAGCCGTAGCAGAGGGCGCTCCCCGGGGCGGTGACGGCAAAGGGGGCCTTGGCCGCAGCCTCGGCATGGCAGCTGCGACACTCCCCCTTGGCGACCGGCGCATGGACATGCGACCGCAGCAACGCGGTTTGATCCGAGGAGTGAATACTGTGGCAGTCGGTGCAGACCGTCGTCAGTGGATAGCCGCCATGGCGGGCTTGGAACTCCCGCGAAGAGACCTTGTGGCATTTCTGACAGAGCGCCTCTTTGCTCTGGGTGAGCAGCACGGGGAAATTGGAGCCGTGGGGCTGATGACAGGTCTGGCACCCCTCGGTTACCGGCTGATGGACATTTTTGCGAGCAAAGATCTGCCGATCATGACAACTGAAGCAGATTTCATCGCCGGCGGCCTTGAGCAACCCCTTGGCTGGAGCATTATGGCTTTCGTGACAGGCATCGCACTTCCCCTCCTGCACCGGCTGGTGGGGGTTCTTCAGTCCGTCCAGGGACTTACCCAACGCCCCGTGACAACGGAAACAGAGGGTCGGCAGCGGTTGACTCAGGTAGGCCCCGCCGATCAGACCATGGTTGCGATGGCAGCTCCCACAATTCTCATCCTTGACCGGACGATGAACCACCCCCTGGGTGAAGCGCTGCCGGTAATCGGCATGGCAGTCGAGACAGGCCTTGCCGGCCCCCTTGGGACTGCCGGAAGCGCAGGCCGAGAGCATGAAAAGAACGGCCGCAACAGGCAGCAGCCGTAAACAGATAGCCCGATTAAGACCCATGGCTGGCATCCTCCTCTGCGAGCAGACGTTGTTTCAATTTGTTCCATTCGCGCTGGCTGACTTCGATGGTCGAACGGCTGCGCAACTGTTGCAGCAGACGCCCTTTTTCTTCAGCAAAACGGCTTTCCTGCAGTTGGCCGAGGATTTGTCCGGAGACCTTCTCGAAGGGGATAAATTCCCGCTCCCCCTCACGGATCAGCTTGATAAAATGGATTGTTTCGCCGTCCCTGACGGCGCCGCTGACCTGCCCAGGGGCCAGCTTCTCCACTGCCTGCCGGATGACCGGCGGCAGGTGGTCGATGGGGACCCGGCTCGTTTCCACACCGGCCGGAGCCAGCGGCTGCATCACCTGAAAGAACTCTTCGCCGGCCTTGAGCCGTTTTTCCAGCTTTTCGGCCAGGGCCAGTTCTTTGGTTTCCACCCTGGCCAGCTCGACCAGCCCCCCCCGCGAAAAGAGTTCCGGATGCTCCCGGTAATAGGCTTCGGCATCGCTGTCAGCGACCTTGACTGCGGGCTGAATCAGCGCCTTTTCCAGTTCTTTGATCAACCGGTGCTGGCGATAGAAAGCGAAGGTCTGTTTGAGCGGCGGCCGCTCTTCGTAATGCCGGTTGATCGCTTCGAGCCCGGTCACCGTCTGGGTGATGACGTCGTTGACGACCCGCCTTTTGGTGCTCTCAAAGGACTCGGCATTGCGCTGGGCGCTGCCGCGCAGCTTGTGTTCTTTGGCCACCGCCTGATAGAGATTATTCACCGAAACCATGGTGTTTCCCACCTGCAGTGCCAACTGGTCAGCCAGGGCCGGGGGGAACCCCTCCGGGGTGATCTGGGCGATCAGCTCGTCTTTGACGATCACCTGATATTGTTTCTTCAGCACCTCGACCAGCTCATGGGTCAGCTGGTTTTCCTGGCGTTTCAACGCCTGCCGAAGCAGCTCCTCCTTGAAGCCGGCAAAGTCCGTCTCGTTGCCGTCGTTGCGGTCAAGGACCTGATAAAAATACCAGACGTGGCCGTAGGTCACCGGCCCACCGACCTGTCCGGCCGCAGCGTCGGTCAGGGCCAGGCGGATCGGCTCAGGAATCTTCTCGGCCCGCAGGGGGCCGGTCGCCTCGAGGACTTCGGCCGCCTGCGTCAAACCGGCCACCTTGGCGGTTGCGCTCAGGGTGCTACCGCCGGCCAGCGCCTGGCTGATGACGGCGGCATCTTCGGCCGTATTCACTGAAACCAGCTGCAGATTAAAAATCGGCGTGTGTTCCCTGAGATAGTCCGCCCAGAGCTCTTTTTCCTCAGGCATCCGGGTGTGGGCCGTCACCTCGTCCTGCTTGAGCTGCATGAGCGCCCGTACCTTGAGAAAGACCGCGAGCTTCTTCTGGTAAGCGGGGTTCTGGTCGAGCTGCATGGACTGAGCTTCCTGATAGAGCAGGACCCAATCGACAAAATCGTCCGGACTCTCCGGCACCGGCATTTCAGCTTCGCGCCACTCGCGCCACCAGGACCGGTAATCCTCGGCGCTGAAGCCGGCGCCATTGATGGAGACCAGATCCTGCTCCCCCCAGAAAAAGGCCCGGGACAGCGTGGGCGTAGTCAGGCAGAGGCAGAGCCCTGCCAGCACAATGGACAGTTTCACGATTAACGTTTGCAATCACCGACTCCTTTATCTTCCCAGTCTTCGAGAATTTCTTTGGACACATGGGTTACCACGCCGGAGAGGGTGCGGACCACGCCGAAATGCATGGTTCTCCGATAATCATCCCCCCAGCGCCGATGGAAGGAACTAAGCAACCGATGGCCGCTTTGCACATCGTACAGGTCGAGTTGCAGGGCGACAAAGGGGACACTCTCCCCGCCACTGCGGCTGTCCATGCCGACTTCGACCAGGGTTCCGGTCACCACCGCATCCACTCCGAGGTTCCTGGCCAGATCTTCGAAGTGATTGGCGTTCAAAACCGGCCCGGAACGCAACCGGTTGCGCAACAAAAAGAGTCGGACATCCCCCTCGGGGACGATGTCCACCAGGTCGGTCGCGATCAATTCCCCATAAAAAATCCGGTAGGCCAGGGTGGCCGCCTCCAGGTTGCGGGTCTGGTTTTCGAAGGGAAGAACGGCCACCCGGCAGACCTCCCGGGGCGATTTTTTCGAAACCAACCGGGTCATCAGATCGTTGCTCAGCGAACAGCCGGTCCCGAGCATCAGGAGGCAGCCGGCCAACAGCCATTTTGAAGTCAGCATCCGTATCATCAGAAATCCGTCACCCAGGCTTTGGCCGGGGCGCTCGAGGTCGACTTGGGTTCGTTGGCGGGGCGAAGAGCCTCTTTTTTCTCCAGCCGCAGCCGGTTGCCGAGAAAGTCCGACCCCTCGAAATTATAGAGCAGATCCGGCTCCCCCTCCATGGGCGGGAGTTCAATCTTGACCGGCAGATCGGACCCTTCGACCCGGAGCAGCGATTCCCCCTGACGCGAGGTGGCGTCCAGGGTCCAGGAGGTCAGGGGAAAGCCTTTTTCACTGACCGATTCGACCCGGAGGAAGTTTTTGCCATTTTCGTTGAAGGTGGTGACGGTGACCGGCAGCGCCGACGCCTGCAGGGCAACGAGGCGGGCATCGACCGAATGGTTACCAGCCAGATCCCAGACATGCAGGATGATTTCATAGGTGCCGTTGGCCAAGCGGGAACGGGAACCGCCGCGGCCGTCCCAGACCATCCGTTCGGGGAGATTGCCCTCGTGTTCTTCCCGCACCAGAACTTCGCCGTCTTCGTTCTTGATCTCCAGCATCCAACGGGTCATCGGCTTGGTCCGGGTCAACCGGGGGAGAATCAGGATATGATCACGAAAGGCGATCACTTCGCCGGTCTGCACCCCTTTTTTGATCTCGATACTGAGCCCGGGCGATTCGCTGATCACCTCGTAACCAGCCACGTTCAGCAACCGCTCCGGCGCCCGCTGCGACTTCCACTCGAGGCGCAGAGACACTTGGTAGGCCCCCTCTTCGAGGGGCGCCCGCCAACGTCCCCGGTAGGTGTCGGCCGCCGCATCCCGAAAAAGGTAGGCCGGGCCAGCGGAGGTTTCGACCGCAATCCGCTCCGGTAGGGTGTCGATGAAGCGAATTTTAACCACCCCTTCTACTTCGGAGCCCCCCTTGGCGAATGCCGGAGAAATCTCAATACGATCGAGCTGATAGAGCCGGTTGAGGGGCATGATTTTGGTGGAAACCCTTTTCCGCAGCGAGCCGAGGAGCTCGTCGAAGACCAGGGGTTTGAGTTCGGCCACCTGCTCCGGCTGGCCCAGACCGAGCATCTTAACCTGTTCTCTCAAACTGGTCGCGCTGGTGCGCGCCCAAATCGCCTTGCCCGTCTCAGTGTTGTACGCCTGCAGGGCAATCCCGAAGGTCGGGTCGGTCCCACCGATCTCAGTCACCGTACCGAGGAGGAGGAGTGAGCAGTCCAGATCGTGCCCCATTTTTTTGATGGTGAAGGTATCCAGATAGCCGGTTCCGCGCAGCCGATTGTTGGAAAGAAATTCCACCACTTCGGTTTCGGGCACCAACGTCGCGCCCAGGAGTTCGAGGCGGCTCGAAAGTTCCCGGGTGACGGACTGATTAACCCCGTTGTCCCCCAGACTCAGGTCCGCCAGAGGGACGACCGCCACCCGTTCGGCGTGCAACGACGGAGCCCCGCAGCAGAGGAGTACAACCGCCAGCAGGGCGGTCCGGATCAGCTTTTGGCCCGTTGCGATCAAAGGTTACTCCTGCAGCGTTTTCAGCAGACGTGCGGCCAAGCGAAAACTGACGGCACTGGCATCGTCGCTGACAAATCCAAACAACCGGTCCAGGGTCCGGTAGCCGCTCTCGCTGTCGCTGGCCTGCCAGATGATCTGCCCGGTTTTGACATCGACCAGGCGCAGGGTGGCGGAAATGAGCGGATAACTGTACGATCCGTTCTGCTTATCGGCCCATTCCCCAACCGACCCGGCCAGGTAGGCTTCAACATTCAAGTCCTCACCCAGGCGCTGGGCTGTGGCCAGATCCAGGGTTTCCTGTTCCTTACGGACCAGCTCCTCCCGCAGAAAACGCTGGGCCTCCCCCTTTTCGACGATATCGAACAGCCCGCGGCTGAGGATTTCGGTGGTCACCACATCCCGGAAGCGTTCTTCGGCAAACTTCGTCCCGCTGTGATTTTCAAAGGGCAGGACCACGATGCGCTTGACGTAGCCGATGCCGACGGCTTCCGAGGTATAATGCGGGGGGGTTGCGCAACTGCAGAGCGCCAAAAGACCCAACAAAAACACCGGCAACCGAAGAAATTTCCGTACGCTCATCTTGTTTTCATCTCCTAATAATTGGCATTCAAGCTGGTGCTGAAATTCCAGGTGTCGCCACTGTCGGCGATCTGATAGCCGCCGGAGCCCTGCAGACTCAGGTTGCGGCTGATCGACCAGGTCAGCGAGGTATTGTACCGCTCGGTATCCTGCTCGCCCGAAGTGAAGGCCGCCCCGACGTTGATCTGCAGTTCACGGGTCAGCAGGCAGGACAGGTTTCCACCCATCGCGGTGCTGTCCGCGTCGAGGTCCTGACTCAGGTTGCCGCTGAGGAGCAGCACATCCGACGGGCGATAACTCAGGGTGGCGCCGTAGCGCGTGGAGGTGGACGCCGCAGCGACACTCTCCGCCGTTACCGGTGCATTCGTATCCGTTTCAGAATGGGCATAATTCCAGCTCGCTGTCAAGGTCAGTCGCGGGGTCAATCGCGCGGTGCTGGTCAGAGAGTAGCCATAGCTGGTGGTTTCCCCGCCGCTGTCCAGAGCGCGACTGCGCGACCAGGAGGGGGAAAAGCCCAGGGTCAGATCGGGAAAAAGCTCCGCCGCCAGGTTGGCGTTGATCAGATCGCTCTGGGACATCTCCGTTCCCCCCTCATAACTGTGGGTGCGGGTGTAGCCGAGGGACAGGTCGAGCACCGGCAGGGGGGAAGAGTTGAAGGCCAGCGAATAGGACCGGGAACGGGAAGCATCCTCCCCCTCGAGCTGGTTGCTGCTTTCACTCGCCCCAAGAGCCACGGTGAAATAGGCACTCGGCGCATAGGATGCGTTCAGCGAATGGGAGATCTGGGTGTTTTCCAGCCCGGAGTCGGGGAGGTTCAAGACCCGGCGCATGCTATAACCGGTACTCCACCCCGGCGCCGGACGGTAGCTCAGGCTGAGCTGGGTCTGATGACTGACGAACTTGGTCTTGGACAGCACCCGGGCGGCATCCGTGGTACGTAGTTCACCGGCCTCGATCTCGGCGACGTAGACGGGACTAAACTGCGGGGGCACGGCGTTCACCACCACCTTGAGATAGGGGGCTAACACAGGGATCGGAAGATCCAGGCTCACGAGAGTGCGTCCAGCCACCGTCGTGAAAGAGACCGTCAGGGTCTGCCCGACGGGGGTCCAGAGCTCGTTGTCGGTACTACGGTAGAGCTCCCAGTTCAAGGGCAAGAGCGCCGACGACAAAATCAGCTCGCTGAGATAGAGTTGCACCCGGCTGACGGGCCGCGATTCGACCCGGACCCCAATATTCTGATAATCCGTAATCGGATTGGTTGCGATTTCCACCCCCGCCGAAGTCGTTCGGTCATCGTTGTCAAGGAGGAAGTTCGTCGGCAGCGAGCCGAGGAGCGGATTGGTACTGACTGCCGAATAGGCCTCCAGAATAAGCACCGGCTGCACATAGATCCCGCCCGGCCCCACCGGGGTGTCGGTTTCCGTCTGATTGGACGAATACTGCTGGGAGGCCGACACCGACAGCCGATTGCGGAAAAAACTCTCGCTGTATTTCAACTGGGCGTAGTGATTAAGGGTGTCGCTGGTCGAGTCGGCCACCAGATCTTCCGACGTCCCGGTACGAAAATCATAGAGCAGATCGAAAGCCGCCAACGAATAGTCAACACTCGCCCCCAGGCTGGTCGACTCGCTGTTCTGGGTGTGGTTGCTCTGGTCATCCAGGGTGCTGCTCTGATTATAGGAAAGGCGCAGCCCCGGCCATTTCTCCAGTTGGCTATAGACATTGGCCCCCCAGGTCTTGTTGATCAAAGGGACCGAGCCTTCGCTCTCGGTACGGTTTTCCGTGCCGCTCAGACTCAGGGAAAAGAAATCGTTACGCAGATTGAAGGACGCCGAGGGGTTCAGCGAGTTCGAATCCTGCCCCTCAGACGCCTGACTCTCGTTGTAGCGCACGGCGGAGGAAAAATCCATCATGGAACTGAGCTGTTTGGCAAAATTCAGATTGTAGGACTGACTAAAATTGGTGAGGGTATCGGTGGCATCCCCGCCATTTTCCCGATAATTCCAGTTTCCCGACACGGAAAAAGGGTCGGCACCACAGGGGGCCGCCGTCCCCAGCACCAGGGCCAGCAGACCAAACAGCAGGGCAATGCTGCGAACCATCTCCATTCGACATGCCTCTGAAAAATGCATATCCATTCCATCCGACCGGGCCAACCAGGATTACAATTATCGTTGCAGCGTATGCGGCCCGTCGTGGCAGCTATTGCAGTCCGGGAATCGCTCGTGAATTTCTTTATTGTGGATCAATCCGTGACAGGTCAGACAAAGAGGCACCTGCTTGTGCTGACTCTTGTGGCAATAGACACAGAGCAGGTCATGGTGCTTGCTTTTGTTGCTCTCGAGCTGGGCGATTTCGACCGGATGGCAGCCGGAGCAGAACCGCGACGGCACAAAGCTGTCGTAGGTGATGCGCAAAGGCTGGTGGGGTTGATGACACATCAGACAGTCTTCGTAACTCATATCAGCAACGTGTGGCTCGTGACACTCCTGGCATTTGAGGAACTGCCCGTGCTGCATGTGGCATTCCTTGCAATCGAGCAGGGTATGAATGCTCGGGTAATCCTCCAGTTGCCGCCCCTGGTGGGGATGACAGGAGGCGCAGGCCGCAGTGGTCGAACCGACCCCGGAAAAGGTGATATCCCGCGGGCTATGAGGCGGATGGCAACCGAGACAGTTCCCTGCGCTGAAATGGACGTTGTCTGCGGGCGCATGACACATGGAACATTGCGGAATAGCTTGGGTTCCGCGGGGAGGATGGTCAAGATGGCAGTCGAGACAGGTGACCGCCGTCTTATGCTTGCCGCCGCGGCTGGCAATCTCCTCCAGTTCGCGCACGTGACATTTCTGACAATCTTCCGCCGCCAGGTAAATGAACACGCTCTCGCCCCGGGCCAGCGTTGTCAGCGCCAGGGAGCCCAGCCATACCAGAACAAACATGCGCCAACAAAATACCCGTTGCATCCTACCTCAGATTGCGTAAACGTCCATTATTCCAAATCTTTGCCTTGCCTCAGCGTTTCTTCACCAGGGCCGTCAGACGCTCTTCGCTCTTCAGCCGCTCGGCAACCTCTTTCGCCGCTGCCGGATCCGCAAAGGGGCCAATCAGCACCTTGTGCCAGACCCCCTTGTCCCCCCGATCCACCTCTTCAGTAAAAACCGCGTAGTCCTTGGCCGCCAGTCGCTCGTGCAGCCGTTTCGCATCGTCGGGATCGCGCGCGAAGACCACCTGGAGGACATATTCGGCATCCTGATCCATCTCGGGAACCGATGCCTCGACCGGCAGCGCCGGCGGCGCTGCTGCCAGAATGGCTGGTGCCGACCGGCGCCCTTCCACGATCTCGAAGACCTGCACCCGATGGTTGAAGGTATCGGCTACCAGCACCCGGCCAAAACCGTCGACACAGACATCACTCGGATAGTTCAACCAGCCGCGCCCCTGACCCATGCCGCCGAACTCATACATGAAATCGCCAGGCAGCGAAAAGGCCGAGACCGAATGGCGCTGGTAATCGACCACAAAAACCCGCCGGTTGCGATCATCGACGGCAATACCACGGGGGCGGGCCAGCTTACCGGCCTCCCCCCCCTTTTGACCGAATTTATACAAAAATTTTTCATTGCGGTCGTAGACGTAAACCCGCCCCATAGCCTCGCTCAACAGGTACAGGTTTCCGTTTTCACCGACGTCCATGGAGATAATCGACGCCCGCTCCGGCACGCCGAAGGCTTCGTCCCGCGGCTCGAGATGGCGCAGATAGTTGCCTTCGGCATCGAGAACCACCACGCCGCCCCCGGATAAGCCGACCACGTAGAGATTCCCCGTCTCGCCGACCACCACCTTGCGCGGCTGAAAGGTGTCACTCCCCTCGAAACCCGAAAAATAAATCTTTTTTTCCGGCAGAAACGAACCATTCAGTACCGCCAGATGACCGCGCCGATCGTCCTTCCCTGCCCCGACACACACATACAGCCGGCCATCCTTCTGGTAACAGGACCCCACGTTGTGCAAACCGCGCCCGGCGCCAATCGCCAGATAGGGAAAATAACCGGAAGTCAACAGGACCAATTTGTTTTTTAGCGGGCTGGTGATGTAGATCTCGTCGGAATCCGCATCGTAGAAAAGGGCCGACGGATAGGACAAATCGTTGCCAGCATCGTCCGCGGTAATCACCTCGACACACCGAACCGGCTGCACGACAGCCTCGCCCAGCACACGGGAAGGGTTCAGACCCGACCCCAGTCCAAGCAGTATTAAAATGGCCACACGGAACCGCATAACATACCGCAATTTTTTGCTTATTCCCCACCTGGAACACATACTCCCCCCTCAGATCGACAATTATAACAAACCCGTTTACAATTGTAAACTCAATGTCCAACGTAAGCATAACCTCAGCTCAATTTTGTAAATTTAACGTAAAGCCTATCAGCCTTTATCCTCGGTAATGGCTATGCAGGGTTGCTCCGGCTACGACATGCAACTATTCGTAATTTATCATGTTTTCACCTAAGCCATGCTTCTTTGTCGTAGCTCTATATCCGTCAAAGACCAGGGGGATCGGCATGACCGCCGACCAGATGGAAAAAATGTTCGACAGATTCTTTCGGGGCGACAACTCCAACACTGCTGTCAGCGGCCTGAGTCTGGGGGATGAGCATCGTCAAGCAACTGGTCGAGTCGCACGGAGGAACCATAAAGGTGAACAGTCAATACGGGATCGACACCGAAGTTGCCTTCTCCATCCCCATCCGACAATCCGACAATCCGGCAAAAATGCCCTTGCCTTTTACTTCCGACCATGGTAAAAGCTTCGTCTGTTGTTCGTGGAAAAGCATGTCGGGGCGTAGCGCAGCCTGGTAGCGCACCTGCTTCGGGAGCAGGGGGTCGGAGGTTCAAATCCTCTCGCCCCGACCA
>JAQYWA010000441.1 GCA_030145265.1 Desulfuromonas sp.
GTCTTTGATGGCCTGGTCGAGGGGGTCATGCTCGATGCCGCCCGCGGCGACGGCGGCTTCGGCTACGATCCGCTCTTTCTGGTGCGCGAGTACGACAAGACCATGGCCGAGCTGCCGATGGAGGTCAAGAATCGCATCAGCCACCGCGGCCAGGCACTGCGGCAGGTGGTGGAGTTTCTGCGCGGGGCCTGAGAACGCGGATGTCAGTGATTATGTAACAACAGGGGGGAGCCATTGGGCTCCCCCCTGTTTTATGGGTAGTACTTAAAGATCCGGTTTGGTGAAGCAGGCGTGGTTTTAATTTGATTATGACTTTGGAGACGTATAGGACAATTTATGTGACAGGTTTGACTATTGATGCACTAACCCCGTAACCAGCATCCTCGAACTCGACTCGGAAAGTGCAGCCGCCACCCGGTGTCTCATCAACCCAGGCCCGCCCCCCATAAGTTTGGACCACCTTCTGTACGATAGCGAGTCCGAGGCCTGTCCCTTTGACTTTTTTGCTGGTTGAGCCTCGGTAGAAGACGTGGAAAATTCCTTCACGCTCACTCTCGGGAACTCCCGGTCCATGGTCGAGAACGTAGAACATTACCCTGTTGTCCTTGTATTCGCCGCCGACTTCGATCGGGCTGCTCTGCTGTCCCGCGTAGCGGATGGCATTGCTGATCAGGTTGGCGAAGACCTGGGTGAGCAGCAGTGCGGGTACTGAGACCCCGGGCAGAGGGTGAAGGATAACTTCCATAGTTGATTCAGTGATCATCTCCTCCAGTTCCACGATGACTTGTCGCACCACTTCATTGGTGTCGATTGGTTCGTCAGGCCTTTCCAGGTAGCCGACCTTGGCCAGGGTCAAAAGATCCTCTATGAGTGCGATCATCTTATTCCCCTGCCCCTCAATTTCCGCCAGGCAGTCGAGGGCCTGCTCATCGAGTTGGTTTTTGTACTCGTCCCTCAGGAACTGGGCAAACCCAATGATCGGGGTCAGGGGGGTACGCAGGTCGTGGGAGACGGTGCAGACGAACTCTTCCAACTCCCAGTTGGCTCCACGGAGTTCCTCTTCGGCCTTCCTGAGGGAAGTGACCATCTGTTCAAGCACCTGGCCGAGTTCCCTGGTTTCAGTGGTTCCGCTGATTGGGATTTCAGCTGCAGCAAGCCCATTCTTCTCGATCTCTTTTGCTGACTGTGCCAGTTTCCGGAGGGGGGTGCTCAAGCCCCTGGACAGTACTATGGCGATCAAGAAAGCGACGGAGAGCGAGACCAGCCCAAGATAGAGAACCCTTTTCCGTAGTTGCTTGCCGGATTGGGCAAGTTCGTTGGTATACATTGACGCCCCGATATACCAGTCGAGGGGCTCGAAGTAGGTCACAAAGACGCGCTTGGGAAATCGGTATTGTCCTTCGAAGCCGGGCTTGTCCCACACATAGTCGAGTGGCTGACCGGGAGCTTTCGCTACCTCCGCGAGTTCATCGAATAGGAGTGCTCCCGTTACGGGATTTTTCAAGGTGGCAAACTTCGCACCGGTGATATTGGGATGGACAAGCATCTCCCGTTGGCCGTTGAACACGAACATATAGCCGGATTCAGCGAACCTGACCTTGGCGAAAATATTGTTCAGTTCGTCAATTATGGCGTCAAGACGCCTTTGCGTCTCCGCCTCGATGTCATCGATATAGACGCCGGTGCCGAGGATCCAGTTCCACTGATCGAACAACCTGATATAGGAAATCTTCGGCTGTTCTTTGGAGAGCCCTTGCCTGGTCGGTTTGGGCCAGAGATAGTCCACAAAGCCCTCGCCGTTCTTCAGACCGAGATCAACTGCGGCAACAAAGAGGTTCTTCTCGGCGCCCAACGCGGTATTGAATACAGGATCATCAAGCAGTTGGCCGTCCAGTTCAGGCAGGGTCGGATGCATAATCATGCGGGGGACTGGCTGCCCAAGGTCATTGATCCAGATATAGCCGACCCCCTCATCGTAACGCAGGCGGTTGATGGCCTGGATGG
>JAQYWA010000442.1 GCA_030145265.1 Desulfuromonas sp.
CTCACCTTCTGCCTGCCTTTACCGGCCCTGGCCGTTCTGACCTTCGGTGCGGCGCCGCAAAAAGGTGCGCTGATTCACTCGGAACGACAGGCCGTCCAATTTGCCGCCGCCCTGCAAGATCAGCTTGGCGAAGAACTCAAGGTCCGAATTTTCCCTGACGAGGCAACACTGCATACCTGGCTCAACCGCTACCAGCAGGTCGATATCGCCGTGTTCAGCAGAAGCTATGTGCAGCGTCAACCGGCCGGCGATTTTTTTCAACTTAGCGGCACGGCAGCATTCGGCTCACGGGATCCGGTAGTCCTTCGCCAAGGCGTCTCCCAGCGCCTACTGCAACGGGTTCAAACTGCGATCTCGACCATGGCTACCGATCCAGCAGTGCGGGGCATATTCCATAAACCGGCTGTTGTCACTACGGTCAAACCGGCCCCGAAGCCGCGCAAACCTTCAGTCCAACCACCCCCTGTCGCATTAACACCAAGCTCCGACCAAACCACCCTCGTCGAGCCTGCACCGCTCCCGGAACCGCCGCCGGCGGCCGTGGCCCCACCGAAAACCAGCGATTCAAATACCCCACCCCTCTCCCAAAAACAGGACAAGGGCACGCCCCCAACAGGAAAAAACGAAACAACACTTTTACCTGAGCTCTCTGACACGGCGCCCCGTGAAAAAGCAGATTCGGTGATCGGAGAGAATCAACACAGCCGACCTTCAATAGAAAACGGGGCAGCAAACGAACCATTCCCCCCCCCGACCGTCACCTCGTCTGACAAGGGGAAGTTTATTGCTGGAATTGCTGTTGCAATCATTGCCATTACCGGTGGTTTTCTGTACCTGCGCCCCAAACGTCAGGCTACCCTCCGCCCGGTCACCCTCACTCCGCGCGTAGCACCTGAATCCTCGCCGACGATTATTTCCACCGCCCGGGGCAAAAATCAGGAATGGGGGCAGGACATTGCGCTCTCCCCCTTATTGTCACGCGACAGCGAAGAAATGGAAGCATTCGATGCGACACCACAGGTGACTGCGATCCCGGCCTGGAAAGATGAAATAAAAGAGCAACAACAAAGATTCGACGCTGATCAAGATATTGAGGAAGAAGCACCCACTCCGGAAATTATTCAGAAGAATGAAGCGGCTGAAATCGTAACGGTTGGTGAGAAACTCGAGACCGAAGCTCAAACGAGTAACGAACCTGGCCACCTTGACGCCGTGGAGAATCCCTTTGCCGAGGTGACGGCCGAAACTCCCGATGAAGAACCGGAGGGACTCGCCGCAACCGAAGGGGATACACCTGAGCCGGAAACCACTGGCGAGCAAAGCGACGAGCCCTGGAACAGCGATGAAATCGAGCCGGGCAACCTCGACGCCGTGGAGAATCCCTTTGCCGAGATGACGGCCGAAACTCCCGATGAAGAACCGGACGGACTCGCCGCAACCGAAGGGGATACACCTGAGCCGGAAACCACTGGCGAGCAAAGCGACGAGCCCTGGACCAGCGATGAAAGCGAGCCGGGCAACCTCGACGCCGTGGAGAATCCTTTTGGCGAGAACGTTCAGATCTTCTCACTCGACCGCAGCGCGATCGAGCCTTCGGATGCGCTGATAACAGCCGAATCCGAAGACTTGGCACCTGCGTTTTCCCTTGATGCTGTCGACACGTTAAATTTCGATGACAGTGAACAGGGCTCCTCCGCCCCGCTTGAAGCCCCCGTCCTGACCTCGCTCGACGACGAGCCCGAAGATGCCAGCACCATAGACTTTTCCCGCGACACCACCGACAATCCAGCGACAGCTGCAGGCGAAAATCAACAGGAACTGCCTGTCCATGCTTTCGACGACAGCGGAATTGAACCCATTTCCCTTGATGACAAAGAAACCATACCGCAGTCCCAGGCTCCCGATTATCAGTTGTTCTTTAACACGGCTACGACCGACGGGCTAGCTGAAGGGCCACCGGAAACAGCCTCCCCTTCTCCCCGTTCGGCTCGCCGATCAGGGA
>JAQYWA010000443.1 GCA_030145265.1 Desulfuromonas sp.
TGAAGCTGAAAAATGCGATCACCTCCCGCATCAAGATCATGTCCGAGATGGACATTGCCGAGCGCCGACTTCCTCAGGACGGCCGTATCAAGATCAAGCTCGGCGGCGGCAAGGACATGGACTACCGGGTCAACTGCCTGCCGACCCTGTTTGGCGAGAAAATCTGCCTGCGACTGCTTGATAAATCCAATCTGCAACTTGACATGACCAAGCTTGGTTACGAGCCCCAGGCTCTGGAATGGTTCCAGGAGGCGATTCACAAGCCCTTCGGCATGGTTCTGGTCACCGGGCCGACCGGTTCAGGCAAGACCGTTTCACTCTATTCGGCTCTGGGCGAACTGAACAAGGTTACCGAGAATATCTCGACCGCCGAAGATCCCGTGGAATTTAACTTCGCCGGGATCAACCAGGTGCAGATGCACGAGGAAATCGGGCTCAATTTTGCCGCTGCCCTGCGCGCCTTTCTGCGGCAGGACCCGGATATCATCATGATTGGTGAGATCCGCGACTTTGAAACGGCTGAAATTGGGGTTAAGGCCGCGCTGACCGGTCACATGGTGCTGTCGACCCTGCACACCAACGATGCCCCTAGTACCATTAACCGCCTGCTCAACATGGGGATCGAGCCGTTCCTGGTCGCCTCGGCAGTCAACCTGATCACCGCCCAGCGCCTCGGCCGGCGGGTCTGTTCGGAATGCAAGGAGCCTGAGGATATCCCGAAACAGGCGCTCATCGACGCCGGGGTCTCTCCCGAAGATGTCGATGAGTACGTCTGCTACCGGGGCACGGGCTGTCCTATCTGCAACAATACCGGCTACAAGGGGCGGGTCGGGATCTACCAGATCATGCCGATGTTTGAAGAAATTCGCGAAATGGTGCTGGCCGGGGCCAACACGGCTGAGATCAAGAGAGAGTCGATGCGTCTCGGGGTTAAGAGCATGCGCCAATCAGCACTGACCAAGCTCCAGGAAGGGGTGACTTCGATGGAAGAGGTTCTGCGGAGTACCGTGTCCGACGATTAATGGCGTCGCAAAAAGTCCGCTCTACGGCGTTACAGCGTTTTTTCAGGACTTCGACATACCTGATGTATGCCTTCACCCCTGAAAAACCACTAAGCCTTGTATAGCGAAATTTTTGCTTAGCCATCTCAAGGCTTTTTGACACACGTTGGGTGATTTTTTTCTGCTACTATTTTCGATAATTGAGGTCTTAAAACATGGCCAGTATGCATCAACTTTTAAAGACGATGGTGGAGCAGGGGGCTTCGGACCTTCATATTTCAACCGGAACGCCGCCGTTGATCCGTATCGACGGCGAGATAGTGCCGCTGAAGCTTCCGATGCTGCAACCGGCGGACACCAAACAGCTCTGTTACAGCATTCTGACCGATGTTCAGAAACGTAAATTCGAGGAAGAAAACGAACTTGACCTTTCCTTCGGGGTCAAGGGGCTTTCCCGATTCCGCGGCAATCTTTTTATGCAGCGCGGTGCGGTTGGTGGTGCTTTTCGACTGATCCCCTACAAGATCAAAACGTTCGATGATCTGCAACTGCCTCAGGTGGTCAGGGACATCAGCAGCAAGCCGCGCGGACTGGTTCTGGTAACCGGTCCCACCGGCAGCGGCAAATCTACCACCTTGGCGGCGATGATCGACGCTATCAACAGCGAACGTGCTGAACACATCATGACGATCGAGGATCCGGTCGAATTTCTCCATCCGCATAAGAAATGCCTGGTGAATCAGCGCGAAGTCGGCGCCGACACCCTCTCTTTCAAAAAAGCGCTTAAATATATTCTGCGCCAGGACCCTGACGTCGTGCTGCTCGGTGAACTCCGCGACATGGAGACCATCGAGGCTGCCCTGACCATTGCCGAAACTGGTCACCTCTGCTTCGCCACTTTGCATACCAACTCGTGCGTTCAGACCATCAACCGGATCGTCGACGTCTTTCCGACCAGTCAGCAGCAGCAGATAAGAACCCAGTTGTCCTTCGT
>JAQYWA010000444.1 GCA_030145265.1 Desulfuromonas sp.
CGGGTAGAGTAGAGAGCAGGTCTCAGCAACTTTAGGTTCGGCTTATCTGTTGTCGTCCCTTTCGTCTGACGGTGCCTAAAGAGCCTTACCATGGCGGCCTTGACCTGCCCTCCCTCATCAAACCGTGCATGCGGTTTTCCCGCACACGGCTTTCCGATGTTCTTCACCTCAGGGCATGCGCCCTCGTCCAGCCTGCTGTCGTCGGCACTTTGTAGAGCCCATATTTCGCGTAAAGGACTCGGTTGCCAAACCGGGCGTAGCCTGCTCTTCGATTTCTGACCTTGTGCCGTTTGCTGAGATGGGTCCGCAAGCGCTGCTCCACATGGCCCCGAACGTGTTCGAGGGTTTTGCTGCAATTGTGAACGTGGAAGTAACCTACCCATCCTCGCAGGGTAGAGTTGACTTCTCTGATCACCCTGTCAAGCGGTACGAGAGTGCGACCTCTTCTTGTCAGCAGAGTCACACGGTCTTTGATCTCCTTGCGCGCTTTCTTCGAAGGCTGAACATGGGCATAATGATTCCCCGTCCTGCGACTCTTGCCCATCCGGATTTCAAAGCCGAGAAAGTCGAATCGCCCCTCGAAGGTGTCAACCACGCGGGTCTTGACCTCGTTCAGGGTGAGACTCAATCGCTCCAGAATCTGCCGCAACACCAACATCGGTTGCTCGGTGCCGTTGCGGCACAGCAAGACGATATCATCGGCGTAGCGCACGATGCGCGCACCCAGCCGTCTCTGTAACTGCCGCCGCTCCCATATCCTGTCCAGAAGGTGCAGATAGAGATTGGCCAGAAGCGGTGAGATGACTCCGCCTTGCGGTGTGCCAGTGCGATTACCCTTGCCGCCGCCTATATTCCGCTTCGTTCCGTCCTTGTCCACTTCCATGATCGGGGTTTTGAGCCACATCTTGATCTGGTGCAGGATTGCACCATCGCTGATGCGCTCGGCGACCACGGCCAAGAGATTGGCGTGGGGGATGGTGTCGAAGTATTTGGATAGATCGGCGTCGATGACTTCGGTATACCCTTTGTTCATGGAGTACGCCACATCCTCGACTGCGTCATGGGCCGACTTCTTCGGTCGAAATCCATAGGAGCTTCCGCAGAAGTCCGCTTCGAAGATCGGCTCGATGACCAGCTTGACGGCCATCTGAGCCACCCTGTCCCGGATGGTCGGAATCCCCAGGGGACGCTGACTGCCGTCGGCCTTGGGAATCAAGACCCGCTTGACAGGGTCCGGTCTGTACGTTTTGCTTCTCAGTGCCTCTTCCAGTTCCGCCAAAAAGGCGGTGACCCCTTCCTGCTCCTCGATGGCCTCAAAGGTGACGCCGTCGATCCCAGCGCTCCCTTTGTTGGCGCGGACAAGGTGGTAGGCATGACTGAGGATGTCGGCCCGGTAGACCTTGTCGTACAAGGCGTGGAAGCGGCAGGCCGGCTCCTGCTTGGCCTTACGGTAGAGCTTCCTCTGTAGTGTTCTGATGTTTTCCGGGGTTGTTAGCATCTCTGCAATCCCCTCACCTTCTACTCTTCGGTTGCGTGAACAAAGTAGGGTCCCTTCCCTCGGGCAGGGTTATGTTGTCCCGTGCCCTCAATCGGTACTATGACCCCCTCCGACTCCCGATACGGCCCACCGCGATTTCGGTCTCCCTTATACGCGGCAGTGGCTGGTCCTCTTCCAGCACCGCATCGGGTCTCCAGCACTGGGCTGGGAATCATCCACAACATGCCATCCCTTCGACCCCGGAAGATTTCACAGACCGCTTCCGTTATCCGAGTCCGCGAACGTCGGCCTTCCCCATCTGACCACTGGGTCGGCATCTTCAAAGCAAGTAACGAGGCTACATACGGGTTCACTTGTGTTACGGCCTGCTGCTTTGCCAATTGGGAACTTACGACCCCTGATTGCTCAAACGCCGCTCCCTTGAACTACCGGGGCGTACGGACAACTCCCCGGACGGGACTTTAACCCGTTTGATTTCCAACTGTTACTGCATACGG
>JAQYWA010000044.1 GCA_030145265.1 Desulfuromonas sp.
TATTTTTTGCACCGGAGCCTACGCCGACCGCGACATCGAGCGCCCGCCTAAATTGATCCTGCTTGACCTCAAACTGCCGAAAATTGACGGTCTTGAAGTACTCAGGCGCATCAAGGCCGACAAACGTACCAGGGCCACCCCTGTCGTGGTCCTTACCTCATCCCGGGAAGAGCGAGACATCATCGAAAGCTACCGGCTCGGGGTCAACAGCTACATTGTCAAACCAGTGGACTTTCAGCAGTTTAACGAAGCCGTCAAAAGCCTCGGCTACTACTGGCTATTGTGCAACCAGGCTCCGACCCGTTAACCCGGAAACTTATCTTCCTCATCAGGGTTCCAGATGACCACCAACCTTTCCATAAAAGTTCTCGTGCTCGAAGACGTGCCGTCAGACTCGGAGCTGATGCTCCGTGAACTGCGTTGCCACGGCATCGAGCCGACCTGTCTGCCCGCCGGCACCGAAGCGGAATATCTCGCCGCACTGGACTTGGCGCCGGACATCATTCTCGCCGACTACACCCTCCCGCAGTACACGGCCCTACGCGCGCTCGAGCAGCTTAAAGAGCGGGCGTTGAACATTCCGTTTATCGTGGTTTCGGGGAGTATCGGTGAAGAAAAAGCCGTCGAAATGATACGCCTGGGCGCTGCCGACTACCTGCTCAAAGACCGCCTTGCCCGGCTCGGGCCGGCCGTTCGACAGGCCCTTGAAAAAAGTCGCCTGAAAAGAGAGAAGGGGCATTCGGACGCTGCCCTGCGGTTCAGCGAAGCACGCTTCCAACTGGCACTGAACAACGTCCCCCACCCGTTTGTGCTCTACGACGACAGCCTGCGCATCATCTTCGTCAACACCAGCGGGGCCCGTTTTTTCGGCCAGCCCGAGAACCAGATTGTCGGCCGCAGGGACCAGGATCTATTTCCTGAAGATGTCACCGAGCGGTTTTTACCGGAGCTGCAAAAAGCCCGAAAAATGCGCCAGCCCCGGTCGGTCGAATGCGTCCTGCCGATGCCTTCCGGAGAGCAGAGCTTCCTGATCCACTATGTCCCCCTGCTCACGAGCGACGGCTCCATCGGGGAGATCCTTGGCATCGCCGTCGATATCACCGAGTGGCAGAAAATGGAGCAACTCAAAAACGACATGCTGTCGGCGGTCAGCCACGAGATGCGTTCGCCGTTGACCGCGATTATCGGTTTTTCTGAGTTTCTGCTCGAAACCGAGGTGAACCGGGAAAAACAGGTCGAATACATCGACATCATCCATCAGGAAAGCGAACGGCTGCAAGAGCTGATCGAAAACGTTCTCGATCTGCAACGTCTCAAGGCCTCTTTCAACAACGATGATTTCGATCTGCTGATTATTCAACGGCTGCTGCAGAAAGTACTCAATCGCGTCCATGCCCAGCAGAAGGATTATTCCTTCGTGCTCGACTGCCCGTTGAACCTGCCGCTGCTCGAAGGAAACGAGGCCCACCTGTATCGGGCCCTGAAAAATCTGTTGGCCAACGCAGTCAAGTACTCTGAGCGCGGCAGCACCATCACCCTCGGTGCCCGGGTCGAAGAAGACCAGGCGCTGCTGTGGGTCAAGGACCAAGGGGTCGGAATCCCGGAACAGGCTCTCGGCCAGGTCTTCGACCGGTTTTTTCGGGTCGATACCGGCAACCAGCGCAAATCGGGAGGAACCGGGCTGGGGCTGGCACTGGTCAAGGATATCGCGGAGGGGCACCAGGGACGGGCCTGGGTCGAAAGCACGCTAGGCAAAGGGAGCACCTTCTACCTGTCCCTGCCGCTTAAACAGGCCGGAAGCCCGGATTGACCGTCGCCGACAGACCACAGCGAATCAGCCGCGCGAAGTCCAGACAGAACGCAGGCGGGTCAATTCACGGCCATCGTGTTCACTGACAAGCTGGTGGAGAAACGTCGATGTGGGAGCGGGGGCTTCCGCCTGAATTCGGGACAGCACCCGGTCACCGTAGGTGACCGGAGCCCGGTAGCCAATCTCAAGGTCGGTCAGCTGACAGGATTCATCCACTTCAGCCGGCACCGCCTCAAGGGCCCATGCAGGATAGACGGTATTGTTCACGTGGTCGTTGATATCAAGATCGGCCCGCCGCACCCGGAATGCCATCTCTTCATCGAAGCCGGTCATTTTGGGCAGGGATTTGAAATCGGACGCCAGGGCCCGATGTTCATGCAGGGGATAATCGGGCAAAGCGCTGTCCAGCCGAACCGGCCGGCCGCTGGCCACATCGATCACGGCCCAGGAGGTCGTCGCCAGGGCAACCAGATGCTCCTTCTGATCCCGCACCTCGAAATCGCGCAGGGCAAAAAGCCCTTCCCGGCCGGAAGGCCAGGTCTTCACTCGGAGGGTATCCCCGCCATGGGGATAGTGCAAAAAACGGGCCTGGGTGCGGGACAGAACCCAGGTCAAATTGCGCGTACGCAGGTCGGCCACGGCGATCCCGAGCCGGATCGTATGTTCGCTGGCGGCATCCTGCAGGTAGTCGAGAATCGTCACCGGCCGCACCCGGGCCCGATGGTCGACTTCGTAATAACGAACCCGATACTCTTTAGTTAAAGTCAGCATAAAAACCTTCGCAAAGTCAGCTATTCTGGCTGTAGGCAGTCCAGACCAACGGCATAACAGGTGGCATGCGAAAAGCATCGAAAAGGGGCTATAAATGTTGTTACCCCTCCCCCCTGAGACGCAGCCTTCGTCGCGTGGACGTTTTGAGAAAAAGCGGGCGGATGTTTGAGCGAAGCGAGTTTTCGCCCGATCTCAAAATGTCTGCGCTGCGAAGGGTATCCGCCGCAGGCGGACAAGGAGCGGGGTGCCCTTTCTCTGCTTACTCGCTTTGGGCAAGCAAAGAGAGTAAGTCGCCGTCTGGGGACGAAACCCCAGGGTTTTAACGTCGGATCATCCACGATCGAACGGCACGTCCCTTTTTAGTCACACAGGCAAAGCCGGTGGTTTACTAAACTGAATAATGACAACTCCGGTCAGGCTTCCCGCCCCGGCGGACTCAGCTGAACCAGGGTCGCCCCCCATCCGCCCCCCGATTCATCCGCCAGCCGAAACGAAATCACCCAGGCTAAGCTCTTGAGAATCGAGTGCACTCGGCGCTGCAGAATGCCGTGACCCTTGCCGTGGATGATCCGCACCTGCAGAATCCCGAGTTTCCGGCATTCGCCCAGGTAATCGGGAATCAGCGTACCGACTTCGCGGGGCAGGAAGGTGTGCAGATCAAGGGTGCCGTCGATCGGCACTACAACCGGATCCGATTCGTCCATGGCGAAAAACCCCGCGGTTAACCGGCCTGCCCGTTGGCTTCGGCCACCTGCTGGTTCCAGGTCCAGTAATCGTAGATATAGCCAATCCCGAAAAGGCCGGCGGTCAGCATGTAGATGACACCTGAGATCCATTTGCCGATATAGATGCGATGAATACCGAACAGGCCGAGAAAGGCCAACAGCAGCCAGGCCACGTTGTAATCGTAGGGGCCCTGGCTGTAATGGCTTTCAGCCGAACTCGCCATCGACGGAATCAGAAACAGATCGACGATCCAGCCGATCAGGAAAACACCGAAGGTGAGAAAATAAATGGTGCCGGAGATGGGCCGACCGTAATAAAAACGATGGGAGCCGGTAAAACCGAACCCCCAGAGCAGGTAACCGATCAGGTTCCCGTGGGTGCCCTCGAGAAGGGACATGACAGAACTCCTCTGCAATAAGTCAGGGGGGAATCAAGGGTTCCAGGCGGAACCGGAATAAGGCGGGATCGATTGTACCCCCAGCCAGCTGCCGATGCAACCATGTCGTTGTCGCATTGGCGAGGCAGGCGGCTGGGACAACCGACGGCATCACGATGAGGCGAACTGCCTTGCGATGTCGTTGTCGATAACGTACATGCAGACTTCTTTGGCGCCTTTTTTGGTGTACTGGTACTTCTTGCACAGGTTGGTGATGAGGAAGGTGACATCGTCGCGAATCCGCTTATCGTAAGTTTTGAACTCCTCGCGGCCGAAATCCTTGATGGCCGTGCGGAAATTCTCGTTTTCGAGCAACGGTTCGAGAACCCGCTCCTTGAGATTGTGGATGTAGCGCTCACGCAGCGATGTGTACAGGCAGGTGTCGGTGATCTTGCGCCCCTCAAGCATGATTTCCTGAGTCAACGCCTTGATGGTGTACTCTTTCTGCACTTCATTGCGGAACGTCTGGCGGGTGTCGGCACCGGCCCTCTGGCCGAGCAGGCGACTTTCGATGCCGGCCAGGAACCCTTCGGTTATCTCGAGCTTTTCGCCGGTGAACTTGCAGGTTTCTGCCGAGCCGAGCTTGAAGTTGACGGCAAACATATAGTTCTGAACATCGTGGGAAATCTGCTCTTCGTTGTAGTAATAGAGCGATTCCTTGACTTCCTGCAACACGGTGTAGTTATACATGCGGGTCAGAGAGTCGAGGATGCTGTCGGAAGCCGTCAGCCCCATTTCGGTGCGGCCCTTGGTGAAGTATTTCACCAGCACCGACATATCGATGAGCTTGTCTTTGCGCGAATAGGTCGAAAAAAAGTCATTGAAAATCTTCAGAGAATCCCGCCCCGAAAGCCCATGGTCCCCCTCGGTTTCCGACTCGCTGATGATCCGCCGCCGCCGCTTGGCATTGAGCCGCTTGCGATCTTCTTCGTCGAGCCACTTGGGAATGTTCCCTGTATAAATCTCCATCTTCAGCAATAACAAGTTGTCATCGCAGTAAAGTCGATACTTGGTGGGCTGCTCAATCCACTCGGTCATGGCGTTCGAATGGACGTTCATGCGGGTGGAGATGATCACCCGGGCAAAATTATGCAGCACCCGGGGCAGGAAGCTGCCGTCGATGTGAGTGCCGAAGATGTTGCGGTAAATCTCGACCTCGGTGTTCAGATCGAGAACGTAGGGCACTTTGATGTATTCGATGCGATCGAGAAACGACTGGTAGCCCTGGATATTCTGTTTGTCTTCGGGATTCATCAGGGCCAGGAAGAGTGAATTGACATTTTCCTCCGTGTCCTCGACCTTGTGCAACCCCTCGCTGATGATATTGTGCAGTTCAATCAGGCGCTCGGTGTTGTGCGACTTGATATCCATCAGGGCGTAAATGCCGTTGTTGGTCTTGGCATAGCGGGAGAAGAGGTACTTGACCTTGTTGCTGTCGCGCAACAAGGTGTTGATGCGGTTCTGCAGAATGTCGTTGGTCAGGATATTCTTCTTCACCGGCTTGTCGCCGGGGGTGAAGACGCTGATCCCCTCGCCGAGGCTGCGATTGAACTGGTACGGGCGGGCATAGACCATGCGATAAACATCGAGTGGATTTTTAACTTTGTTCAGCAGGGCCTGGTAGAGCGAACTGCAGATGGTGCAGGGAGTGCTGCGAAAAACCCAGTCGAATTCCTTTTCGGTGAGCAACCGTTCGCAATTTTCATTGCCTTCGAAGAGGCGTTCAACAAAATCTCGCCGCAGTTCTTTGGGAATCATCAGGATCGGGTTGTCGTGGCTGGGGCAGGAGACTTCGACGTAATCCTCGGCCGCGTACAGCGATTCTTGAGCTTCGATCAGCTCGTTCTGGTCCAATTCATACTCGTCCAGAAGATGGGAGAGTTTGTCGAGAAAATGATCGGTGTTGCGGACAGGAATGCTGCCGAGGCTTTTGCGGTTCAACCTCCAGACCACCTCGAACCGGGACCCCGGTTCGGTATTGGCGTACTTCTCGAATTTCATCAGAAGATTGGTCAAAAAAGTGCTCTTGCCACTCCCGGGAGGGCCTTCAAAAATGTAGATCTTGTTCTGCTGAGCCCCGCGCTTGAGCGATTCAACCAGGCTCACCAGGCGATTGGCAAACAACCGGTCGGCGAAAAACGGGTTATCCGTCCCGTCAACAAGCAAGCGGGAGCAATCGTAATTCATGTAATGAATCGACTCGGGGTCGTTGGGATGTTCATCGGGCCCTTCGGACACATGACTTTTGACCAGGTCGTGAAACACCTGAAAAGCATTGCGCAGCACCCGATCTGGCTGTGCAATCAGCACCCGCAAAAAATCTTCAAAGGGGATGGGCGCGTGCTGCTCCCAGTCACGCATGCGGCTGGAAACCTGATGTAAAGCCTTCTCTACGCTATCCATGATAACCCGTCATCCCATCTCATATGTTAAACGTCAACCATTCAAGTCGCTGACGGCGTAAACGGCGTGACAATCACCCGGCTGAGCTGACGATCTTTCATCTCGTACAGCACTCGCCGCCACTTGAGTTCCTTCGGCGGCTCCGGAGCCGCCGGCATCGGTGTCGACCAGAAGGCCGCCGCCCCGCTGTTCACTTCGGAAGGGGCAGCCGCCTCAACTTCACTCGTTTCCAGTTGCACCGGCCCACCCCAGAGGAATTCGATCCCAAGCATGGTGTTAGCAATATACTCGGTAACCAATGGCTTGCCCTCGAACCGGTGGTTCAGCTTCAAGGTCTTGCCCGCGGAGGATTCCTCGTCGATATCGATGCACGGAGGATGATAAAGACTGTCCAGCAGCATCTGGCGATAGTCCTCCGCCTTGCGACTCTTAACGTAAAACTCCCAGGTCATCCGCGTCTGGTTCATCCGCTTGTCGGCGACAAACAATTTGTTTTTATCTACGAAGTCCTGGTTAACAAAACTATTGACGAACATGAAATCACAAAGATTTTCGCGCAGGTCGAAAATGGTCTTCATCCCCGTGCCGACGTTCCTGTCGTACTTTTCACGTTTTCTGATGTCGTGCAGACGCTCAAAATCATAGGACAGCATCCCCTTGTCGGCCGTCTCCTCGATAAAATAAAACAGCCGCATACCCAGCGCATAAGGGTTCATCCCAACCCGCGGCAGGGCAGTGACTTTCGCGTGAGCCCTGGCGAACTCGATTTCGTGACCCCGGATTCGTTCATCCTGCATGTACAGCTTTTCGTGCCAGTAGCTGGCCCAACCTTCATTCATGATCTTGGTGCGGATCTGCGGCTGGAAGTAAATGGACGTTTTGCGAACAATCTCCATCACCGTTTTCATCCACTGGTTCTCTTCTTTGTTGAGAAACTCCGAGTGATCCATCAAGAACTGCAGCAGGTCCCGTTTGCGCCCTTTTGCCGTGCGGCGGCTTTTTTCGAACAGGGCTTCAAATTCCGGATATTTTGTGGCGGTATCGACGAAAAACGTCTGTTCTCCTAGCTCGCCAAACTTGCGTCGGGATTCGTTGAAACGGTCGATTTCCTTGACGTACTGACTGGTTTTGACCTTTTTCACCTGCTGCAGAAAAACGTCGAAATAGTAATCAAGACGTTGGGAGCAACTCGCCCGAGACGGACGATGCAACTGAGAGAGTTCATCAAAATAACCGACCAGATTGTCGATACCGCGGGAAAACTCGATCACATAATCGACCCAGCGCCCCTTTTCGGAACGAAGCTTGGCGATCAACCGTTTGTCGGCCAGGGCCCGGCCGGTCAGATCGAAGTCCCAGGTATGGCGAAAAAAGGTGTTGTTCTGGAAAAAATCGATGTGGGCCAGCACGTGGTAGAAGATCATCACGTTGAGCCAGTCGGGATTGTTGTCGTTGTAAAAGGAGATAGCCGGCCGGGTATTGATAACCGTTTCGTAGGGGTTGCCGGGATAGAGTTCGTAACGCCCTTTTTCCTTAAGCACCTCGACGTCCTGCACCCAGTAGTCGTACAAGGTCGGGATCATGACTTTGGGTGAGAGTTCGAGCATGTCACGGTTGGTGACGATATATTCGAGGGATTCGTTGTCAAAGCGCAGACCGGCATCGCGAGCCCGTTCTTTGCAGCCCTCCATGATCTTTTTTGTATGCTGGTCAATGAGTTCCATAGGTTGTCCTGTCGGACCCTCCTTACGGGGGCTGGATCGGGCGCAGGGACAAAACCTGCCGCTACGAAATCAGCGTTTTGATCCCCTCGATTATGCGCGGTTCGCCGGCGTCTTCACCCATGACATCGAGACGGATCAGGTCGGGATGCGCTTCGAGCAATCCGGACTGGTTGAGATATCTCTGCACCTCGGTGTTGCCGGCGTTGCCCATCGACCCGACGCGCTCGGCGATGGTGACACCGGTGCGACTGGTATACTTCAGCATTTTTTCCAGTTCAGGGATGGCCTCCTTACCGCTGGAATCCCAATCGTCACCATCGGTGCCGTGAAAAACGTAGATGTTGTAATCCTCGGCCAAGTTCTCCTTGTCGACGATTTTGTTGACCAACTGGTAGGCCGCCGCCACCTTGGTGCCACCGGCCACCTTGGAATTGTAATAGCTATAGAAATCAGGGACCTCGCGGGCTTCGGTGTCATGCAGGATAAACCGGGTCTCGACCTGCTTCTCGTATTGGAAGAGCAGCCAGCTATAGATCAACACATGTTGGGTCACGACAATGTCGGTGGGTTTACCGTCCATCGACCCGGAATAATCGCGTAGGAAAAAAACCATCGCCTGAGATTCGTAGTCCTTTTCTTTTGAAAGCACCCGGTACACCTTATCATTGGGTGAAATCAAAAGCCGGGTGGTATCGACATCGTTAAAATCAGGAATATTCCCCAGAGCGATGTTGGTTTTCAGCACACTGCGCAGAGTGGCTTTTTTGTCGAGCACCTGACCGAACCCTCGATTTTTATCCGTGAGGTCGTAAGTATAACGGGTAAGGGAACGCTTCTTTCCCTTCTCTTTCAGGTTGGGCAGCTGGAACTTTTCCGAAAGGATCCGTCCGAGATCGTACGCACTCGATTCAACTTCGTGTGCTCCGCCTTCTCCCTCGCCGCCTTCCCCGGTTCCTTCACCAGGCTCGGGACGCACCGGTTGTTCACCGATGACCTCGCCTTCGTCGCCGTCACCCGAGCCCCCAGTGGAATCCCCTTTTTCGGGGGGCTGAAAAGTCGGGTCATGCATGAGCTTCTCTTCAACCGTGGTCGGCACCACGACCACCTGGTCGTCCCCCCCCCGGCCGGGCTTAATCATTCGGCCGACCCGGATCTTGCGGGGAAAGCCGTCCTGCTCCCGTCGGTTGTCCCGCTCGAGCAGTTCGTCAAGGGAGCGGATACTGGTGGTGTACGATCCCTGCCCAGCCTCCATTTTCTGCATCGCACAGAGATCGCCAGAACCGTAGAGTTTAGCAAAGGCGTCGTCCAAGCGCCGCAACGGATTGGCCGGCGGCGGGATCAGCCCATGGTCATTACCGGAATACAACTCCTGCAACAGCCGCCGCTCCCGCTCGGGGGACACCCCCTGCGCCTTGATGCTATCGAAAAGTGCCTTCAGTCTGGGGTTCATGGTCGCCTCGCCCCTCTACTCTTCATCCTCTTGGGTACAGAAATACTCAATGGTCTTCTGAGCACAGGTCCGACAATAACCGAGTTTGTTCAGCATGGTATCGATCATGCGGTCGTAAAGTTTCTGGTTTTCTTCATTGGTACGGTTGGCCAGGGCACCGATCAAGCTACCAGCCCCGGCAATATCCGACTTGAGCCGTACATCGGTGACGGCCTTGACCAATTCGAGGTTATCCATAAAATCATAATTTGGATCGACGGAAATTTTCTGCCCGTAAATCTTGCGGACTGCGGTACGGAAGGTTTCGCGCTGCTCTTCAGTCTTGAGACCGAGACGGTCTTCAACATTCTGCACGTAACGCTCGTCAATTTTCATCGCCCTCAACTCGCCAGTCTGCGGATCTTTGTATTTCCACATTCTATCCGGACCGAGGTTCTCGGCGTCGATACCGATAATGGTATTGACGTAATTCATGACGTCCTTGCGAATCGCGTAGGGTTCGTCCATGTAGGCGTTGAACATCTCAGTCATCACCCGTTCGCGATACATGCTCCGGGCAATCTTCAGATCCTCGAGATACTTAGCCCGGTCATGGGCATCGGGGACGTAATCGAGAATCACCCGCTCAACGGTATTGTACACATCGTAGGCAACCATGCAGCGCCCTTCATTGGTCTCGGAACTCTCCACCAGCAACTGGATGGCGCGCCCGAGATTGCGCTGTCCCAAACCTTTCTGCCCGAACCGCTTAGTGATGTCCGGATCCTGATTGAGCTTGTCGATCACCTCAGCCAAAGCCTTGAGACTCTTCTCTCCAGCCACTTCGCCGGCCGCCAGCTTCATGGTCTCAACCGGGGTCAGTTTTTCAGAATGGGGCAAACGCGACAGGATAACCGCAATCGATGCAGCGTAGTTG
>JAQYWA010000445.1 GCA_030145265.1 Desulfuromonas sp.
AAGTCTTTTTTTCCCTGGTTCTGGCTACCCGCCAGCATTTCCTCTGGCTGATCACCTTCCGTATAATCCCCTGGACCCGTATGAACTACCAGTTTGACGTCAGCCGTTTTTTCACTCACCAGATCCCCACTCTCCTTGCCAGCCAGCAGGAAATCCACCAGGCCCTGATGCTGCGCCAGCGCATTTCCGGCTATTCTCTGGCCTTTCTGGGTGAGTCGAATGACGCTGCCGAAAACCCCGACCCGGAGGAGCAGAAAAACCGGGAAGAGCGCTTTTTCCGTGAGCTGTTCACCGCCAGTGGCGGCAATCTCGATGCAGCCATCTACTACTGGATAATGTGCCTTGATTACAATCCCGAGCAGAAATCTTTTCGGAACCTCCCTCTGGGGGAAATCGATTTTTCTTTTCTGCGCAGCCTGGATGGCGACCAACTCTTCACTCTCGCCGAAGTGCTCGGCCACGGCGGCTTCTCGGCCGATGAGCATAGCGAAATTTTTCACTGCGACCTGCTGCACAGCCGCCTGCAACTCGACTTTCTGAGCAGCCTGGGGCTGCTGCTGGCAGACCCTTCCGTCAGCGACGAACGACCGAACCACTATCGGCTCAACCCCGTTTACTACGCCCCGGTCACCAACACCCTCGAATCGATGCACATCCTTTACTGAAAGAGGGCGCCATGCTGAAAGAGACACTACAAGCCATCGTCGAACAATTTTCCTTCTTTCGCCTGCTGCTGGCCGTACTCTTTTTTCTGGCAACCATAGGATTTGTCCGCCTGCTGCGGTTCGGCAGCGAAAAGCTGACGGAAAAATTCGTCCGTCACCGGCTGCTTATTTCGAGCATCTACCCGGTGCTGCGACTGCTGATCTGGATCGGCGCCATTACTATAATCATCTTCGGCATCTTCAACCCGACCCTGAACACCATCATCGCCATCAGCGCCTCGGCCGGCCTCGCTCTCGGACTGGGTGCCCAGGATCTGATTAAAAACATCATCGCCGGCATCCTGATTTTGCTCGACCGCCCGTTCCGGGTCGGCGACATGATCCAGGTTGGTGACCACTATGGCGAGGTCACCAACATCGGCCTGTACTCGATCCGCCTGCGGACCTTTGGCGACAGCACGGTCAACCTGCCAAACGCCATGGTCCTCGGCCAGGCTATTTCCAACTCCAACTCGGGCGCCCTCGACGAAATGGTCGAAGTTTACTTCTCCCTGCCGGCCCACCTCGACCTCCAACAGGTCAGGGATCTGGCCTACGAGTCAGCCGTCAGCTCGCCCTATGTTTTTCTCAAAAAACCGATCAAGGTCATGATCGAAGATCAGTTCGACCGCACCTTTCTGACCCGTCTTACGGTCAAAGCCTACGTCCTCGACATCCGCTACGAACGGCTGCTGGCCAGCGACATCAGCCAGCGCTTCAAGCAGGCCCTGCTCGATCGCCAGCTGCTGTCGGAAAGCACCGTTCTCGGCATCCTACAGTCGGCATGAGGCAACTTAACTTCAGCCGGGGAACATTGCCCATACCTTCGGCATGATCGCTGACGGCCCGGAAGATACCTTAGAGATCCGTCGCAACATCCATAAACAGCCGCAAAGTCTCAATTTGGGCACGGACAACCGTTGACAGAGGATCGAACATGAAAAAAAAACTTCCCATATTGTTGGTCCTGATGGTCCTTCTCGCTGGCGGTGTCGTTTCCTGGCGTTTGCAGCGAGAGCCGGCGGCAGAAAATACTCTGACCCTGTTTGGCAATGTCGATATCCGTAAGGTGGATCTCGGTTTCCGGGTCGGGGGGAGAATCTTAGACCTCTCTTTCCAGGAAGGGGACCGGGTGCAAGCCAGGCAAGTCGTAGCGCGCCTGGAGAGCACCCCCTACCAGGATGAATTGAACCTGGCGCTGGCCCAGCAGGAGCAGACGGCCGCGCAACTGGCGAAGCTTGTGGCCGGCACTCGGCCCCAGGAAATTGCCCAGGCCGAGGCGTTGG
>JAQYWA010000446.1 GCA_030145265.1 Desulfuromonas sp.
GCCGGGCGTCGAGCAGAACGATGTCCAGATCCCGCTGCACCGCCAGGTGCTGGAATCCATCGTCCAGGATGATTACTTCAGCCCCGAAACGGTCGATAGCCGCCCGCACTCCGAGAACCCGCCGAGGCGCAACCACCACGATCAAACCGGGATTGCGCTGAGCCAGCAGACGTGGTTCATCTCCAGCGACATGGGCAGGCAACAAAAGGGCCTTGCCGTCACTGACGATACCTACCTCGCCGGCACCGCTCCCACCGTAACCTCGGCTGACCACCGCGATCCGTTTGCCCCGGGCCAGATAATGCTTGGCGACGTAATCGACCGTCGGCGTCTTGCCGGTACCGCCGACCGCCAGGTTGCCCACCGAGACAACGGGAACCTCAAACCGCTCCGAACGCAGCAGGCCGCCCCGGTACATAAAACAGCGAGCCAGCCCTATGGTGCCATACAGCCAGGAAAACGGCAGCAGCAGATAAAAAACGCAGGTCTCGGCTAAAGACTGCGGCCCCAAAGTCATCAGACGGCGATAGCTGGCGCGAATCCAGGCCATCCGCTCAGTTCACCAGACTGGAGATCACGGTCAGGGTCTTTTCCGTGGCTCCGGCATTTTTCTGCAACAACTGATAACCGGCCTTCCCCATGGCACTGCGACTATCCGGATCGGCCAATAAATTTCGTACGGCAGTCAACAGAGCCTGGCGATCGGTGACCATCAAACCGCCTCCAGCGGTTTGAAGCAGCCTCGAAATCTCCTTAAAGTTATGCATGTATGTTCCGAACAAAACAGGCTTTTCAAGTAGTGAAGCCTCCAGGATGTTATGTCCTCCAACCGGAACCAGACTGCCACCGACAAAAACCAGATCGGCAAGGGCGTAAAATTTGAGCATTTCGCCGATGCTGTCGACCAACAGCACATCCCCGGGAGGCATCTGTCGTTCGAGACTATCCACGGAACTTCGCAAGGTAGCAGTCAGACCAACGCCGCTCAACAATTCTTGAATACCGCGGCAGCGATCAGGGTGCCGAGGAACCAGGATAAGGAAGATATTTTCGCCGCAATCAACCAACTCCCGGTAGATGCCGGCAATCGTCTCCTCTTCACCGTTATGAGTGCTGCCGGCAACCCAGACTGTCGTTTGCTCTGGCACGCGGAAGGTTTGCCGCAAACGTTCACACTCCCCGGCATCGGGAACTTCGGCCTGCATGTCGAACTTGAGATTGCCGGAAACCGCAACCCGATCCGGATCGGCGCCCATTTCGATGATGCGGCTGGCATCAAGCTCGGTCTGCATGCAGAATGCGGATATCTGGTCTAGGATCGGCGCCACCAGCCTGCGGGCCAAACGGTAACGGGGAAACGAACGATCGGAAATCCGACCGTTGACAAGCGTTACCGGGATATTCAAAGCCTTGGCATGACGGATAAAATTAGGCCATATTTCGGTTTCGACGATGACGATGGCCGATGGTTTCACCTGTTGCAGCACTCGCCTGACAACCCAGGACAGATCGAAAGGGAAGAACAGGCAGAGGTCGGCCTCGCGAAGACCCTTGGCAATATGATGTCCGGTTTCCGTCACGTTGGACAGCACCAGAACATGATCGGGATAGGCCCTTTTCAAAGATGTTAACAAGGGTACGGCGGCCCTTGTTTCGCCAACGGACACCGCATGAATCCAGAGAACTTTTTTACCGGATACAGCAGCGAGCTGATCATTGGTATAAAAGCCCAGCCGCTCACGAATGCCACGCCGGACCTTGCCCTGGCGAATGCCCCGGAACAGATAGTAAGGAATCAGAAAACATGCTGATGCCATAAGCACCAGATCATATAGCAGATACACCGTAATCCTCCAGGCGGGCGCGTGCCCGTCGATCGTTTTCTTCTAGCGCCGTCTGCAGGCGCGCCCGAAATGCTTCAGGCGTTTCACGTTTATCAAATTTCACGGGAGCGCCAAAAGAGTAAACAGCGCGACTCCAGGGATACGG
>JAQYWA010000447.1 GCA_030145265.1 Desulfuromonas sp.
CGCATCATCCATCGGCCCTTTCTCAAAAAACAATGCGGTGCCTGCCATGTGGCCGGTCAGGCCGTTACGCCGATGGTGAAAAAGAAGAACACCGTCGACGAAACGATGCCGAAAAAGATCCGCTGGTTTCGCGATGCCCACAGCGTGGCCGATCGCCATTGGGTGCTCTTGACGGCCGATGAGGTGGACGATGTTCTGATCTATAAAACCTGGGCAGACTCCAGTCGGGCGCCCTTGCAGAAAATAACCCTGCCGTCCCTGGGAGGACTGCCGACCAAGGAAAACGACGGCAAGCCGCCGGTGATCCGCAACGTTCGGGTGCAGGACGTGCGCCGGGGCATTTCGACCACCGCCACCATTGCCTGGGAGACGGATGAATTTACCGATGCCCTGGTCGCCTACGGTCGCGGCAACCTGAATTCAAGCAAGAGCACCCATCAGCTCAGCCGGGAGCACCAGGTCATTCTGGCCGGCCTCGATAAGGGGGAAAAATATACCTTTCAGGTGACCTCGGTGGATCTATTCGGCAATCAATCCCAATCGGCCACCCTGAGCTTCGCTACCGATAAAAGTTTCCTGCTGGACGAAGAGCGCCACGAGGCCAGCCGTCGGGCGGGTAACGAGGTTGAAGTCGAGTACCAGTTGTTTCGCCAGGGGGGCAATTACCTTATCGTCTTCGAAGCCGAGCGGCCGGTGTCCCTGGCCATCGGTGTGCCGCAGGAGGATGCAGCGACGGCGACTCGGCGCGGCCCCGAACTGGAGGATGCAAACCAGACCCACCCGGTGCTCAAAAGCGAAATGCAGACGAGTATGCTGGTCTGCGACAGTTGCCATGGCGGCTATCTGAAAGGGTCGGTGTCGCACCCGGTGAATATTCTCCCCAAGCCGGGGATGGTCATCCCCAAGGAATATCCCCTGCTCGCCGACGGCCGTATCAGCTGCATGTCCTGCCATGTGTATCATGGTGGCAACTTTGAATACCGTCTGCTCAAAGCCGATAAAAAAGGCCTCTGCACCGGCTGTCACACTGATTATTAACGGCATCGAAAAGAGAGACCCATGGAACCGACCAAAACGTTCAAAGATCGCAAAAAGCTCAACCTGGCCGTTAAAAAAGAATTTCAGCGCTGGCTGATGCTGCAGGTGCTGTTTGCCGTGGCGTTGAGCGCGGTCGTGGCTGCCGTCATCCTCTATTTTTACGCCCGCCAGGAGATTGTCGGATCGTTCTTCGACGCCCACGTCAAGATTCGCCGGGTCAGCGATCTACTGCTTCCGGTGGTGGCGGCCGGGTCGCTGGTCAGCCTGGTCAGCGGCGCCGTGCTGGCCCTGTTCCTGCCACAGAAAATTGCCGGCCCCCTGTACCGGATTGAAACGGTCCTCAAATCTGTTGAAGAGGGGGATCTGTCCGTTTCCGTCAAGCTGCGTGACAACGATACCCTTCAGGACTTCGCTGGCCGGGTCGAAAAAACGATCACGAGCCTGCGCGGCCGGGCGCGCGAATTGAAAGCCGGACAGGATGTGCTGGAACAAGCGGTTTTGGCCGGGCAAAAGGACGAGATTGCCAGGTGCCTGGCGGCGCAGAGAGAAAAATTGGAGAGTCTTAAAACCTGAACTGCCATTTTATATTTAGAATCGAATTTAAAGAAGGGGCGCATTGCCGGTCGGCAATGCGCCTTTATTGGTTCTTCAGCCGCAAAAATGTGTTTTAAGTTTGACAGCCAGGCCGGAGTTTCGTATACAGGTTGGCCCGATTGGCAAATTGATGAAACTGTTGAAGGCTCTACCTGATGTATGAGGCGGAGCCTTTTTGTTTTTGGCCGTATATTTCCATCCCATGAGAGTTCGTATGAATCTGAAGCCCGAAGTCGTTGCCCAGCTCGAGCGCGTGCTCAGCTCCGTTGAAATGCTCCTCCCCAGGGCGGTCAAAGCGGTGGACTGGCGTAGCTGCCACGCCGCCAACTGGCGCCGCCACTCCTTTTC
>JAQYWA010000045.1 GCA_030145265.1 Desulfuromonas sp.
CGCGTATCCGTCGATTCGATCCAGCCTTTCAGGGAACGAACCAGTTCCGGATCCCGGGAAACAGCCTCTTCCCCAAGCAACTGGGTGCAAAGGATCATGCTAACCTCATCCCGATGCCCGGAAGACAACTTGTCGACGATTTCCGACCGCCTGACTTTCTCGATCATGTCATCGCCGCGACTTCGGCTCGACACAAAACAGGCTCCGGCGACCCTGTCGGGGTAACGATCCAACAGGTGAAACAGCACCGAACCACCCATAGAAGCACCGCAAAAAACCGCCCGGCCAATACCGAGATAATTGAGAAGTCCGACCAGGTCCGCGGCCAATGTTGCCAGAGACCAGAAGGTTTCAGGAACCTGACTTTCGCCAAAACCGCGCAGATCCGGCAGGATAACGCGATAACCCGCCTCAACGAGGCTGGACACCTGACGATGCCACACACGTCGATCAAAAGGGAACCCGTGGATCAGAACAATAGCCGGGCCAGCGCCAACATCATCATACGCAATTGAAGTGTCGTTGATGGTCGCCTTCATTCTCACCTCTCCTTCTCTAGCCAAGTGGCCAATGGGTCTATATGGAAAATTTTGAACGACAACTTAACGGGGTTGCCCCCAGGGAAAGACTGCACGACCAAAAACCTGGTTGACAATCAGTGCCGTCCCGGCATAAAGGGCAGCGCATCCACCGGCAAGCCCGCAATATAAAGCGGTCAGCCTGACGGCTAACGAACCGGTAGCTTCCCCCAGTGAAAAGACGATAAAATAAACCACCAGCAAAACGAAAACCATCCGTACCGCGTGACTGATATGAGTAGCGCTTGTAAGCAGGATTAGAGTAAAGCCGCCCCACAGAAAAAAATATGCCGACAGAACCGAGGAATGAGGAGCGACTCCGAAGCCGGCTTCGGGTAAAATAAAGAATCCGACCAGAGACAGCCAGAACAACCCGAAAGAAACAAATGCCGCAGCGCCAAAAAAGTTACCCTTATGCCATTCCATCAGCCCGACCGTAATCTGTGAGATGCCGCCATAAAAAACTCCCATTGCCAGAATCGTGATATCGACAGGAAACAACCCGGCCTGAAACAGGTTGAAAAATATGGCACACAAGCCAAACCCGAACAGGCCTGATGAAGAAACAGAGGTCTGACATTTGACAGAAAACGATGATTGAGCAAAATGTGGATGGGCCTTGTTCAGCATGGGGCACCTCCCTTAAAAGGACCGAATCATAATACTTAAGTCTCAATACAGCAATTGATATACCATTGTTCTACTATTTGAGTATTTTTTTTAAATAATCTATGATTACAGCAAGTTACGATGGAGACCACATTGATTTCAACGATTCGCAGAGTTATAAATATTTGCAATCATGCAAAACACAAATCGCAGATATACCCACACCTGATGAAAAGAAAAACTTTGAAAATAGACATAACGCTAAAACATCAATAATTCCGGCCTGATCACAGGAACACCATAGGCTGGCACCCTGCTGCAAAACGGCTTTATATATTTTGCATTTATGCAAAAGGGAGTGATTCGTAAAAGGATTGCAGGAGTCGTCCAATTGCGTATAATGCCGACACACTAAGTAAGATGGCGTCGTAAAAAGTCCGCCCTACGGCGTTACGGCGCTTTTTCAGGACCGCGACCTACCTGATGTAGGCCTTCGCCCCCGAAAAATCACCAGACCTTGTAGGTCGAAATTTTTACTTAGCCATCTCAAGACTTATTGCGAAAGCATCAAATAAAGGAAGGGTATGGAACAATGATTAAGCTTACTGGCAAACAAGTCAGATTTTTAAAAGGACTGGGACACCATCTCAACCCGGTCGTCATGATCGGCAAAGGAGAGATTGGCCCCACCCTCATCGCTTCCCTTCAGGAAGCATTGAATAGCCATGAACTGATTAAGGTAAAGATACAGGAAGGCTGCCTGCTCGACAGGAAAGAGGTCGCGGCAATCATCAGTGAAAAGGCCGATGCAGCGGTTGTCCAGATTCTGGGCCGGACGATATTGCTTTATAGCCCCGGAGAAGAAAAAAAGATCAACCTCCCCTGATCTCGGTTCACCCGGGAGGGGCCTGCTGCGAAACCAGCAGTTCTCTGAATTCGCCGACGGACAAGGGCGGGCTGAACAGAAATCCCTGGATCTTATCGCATCCCTTCGAGGCCAGGAATTGGCGCTGTTCTTCCCGCTCTATACCTTCGGCGATCACCTGAATATCCAAGATGTGCGCCATGGCGATGATCGCCGCCGTGATCGCCCGATCTTCATGATCCTCGGGAATGCCCGTGATGAAGGATCGGTCAATCTTCAGTGCCTGGATGGGAAACTGCTTAAGGTAACTGAGAGAAGAATAACCGGTTCCAAAATCATCGATGGTCACCTGCACCCCCATTTCTTTGAGCCTGTGCAAAATCTTGACGGTTTGCTCCACGTCCTGCATCAACACGCTTTCTGTGATCTCCACCGCCAGCCAACCAGGATCCAGGCCGGTGCTTTCCAGCACTGAACCGACCAGTTCTGCTATATCGTACTGATAAAACTGTCGGGCCGAAATATTCACCGCGACTTTCTGAGCCGGCAGTCCTTCATCCTGCCATTGCCTGTTCTGTGCGCAGGCCGATCGCAATATCCATTCACCGATCGGGGTTATCAGGCCGGTTTCTTCCGCCAGGGGAATGAAATCGAGTGGCGGCACCGGTTCCTGCCCGGGGTAGTTCCAGCAGACCAGGGCCTCCATGCCACTGATGCGGCCGCGTTTGAGGTCAAGTTGCGGCTGATACCTCAGAGCAAACTCCTCCCGTTCAAGAGCTTTATGCAGCTTATTTTCAAGAATCAGGGTCTGCAGAGATAATTGCGTCATTTCCGGATAATAGAACTGATATCCGTTGCGTCCCATCTCCTTGGTGCGGCACATGGCCGCGTCGGCATTCTTCAGCAGGGTCTCGGCCTGCGTGCCGTCGTGCGGATAAATGGCAATTCCGATACTGGCCGTCAGGTGCAATTCATGCCCGGCTAAGAACAGGGATTGCTTCAGGCAAGCCGACAGTCGCTCAGCATACCCTGCGGCGTCTTCGGGATTCTCGATTTCGTGCAGCAGTGCAAATTCATCATCGCCGAACCGGGCCAGAACATCCTTTTCCGAGCTTTCACTTTTGAATCGTCTGCTGATTTCCTTGAGTAGCAGGTTGCTGTTGACATGTCCCAGGGTCCTGGAAAAGGCCTTGAACCGGTCAAGGTCAACCAGCATGACCGCCATCGGCATACTCTTTTCCGTTCGCCCCGCCATCTTACGGATAAGATGCTCGGTGAAAGAATACTGGTTCGGCAGTCCGGTAACCTGATCGTGATAGGCCATGGAACTGATCATGGCTTCGGCGCGCAACCTTTCCAGCTCCGCCGAAGCACGAGCTGCAAAAATTTGCAGAAACGATTCGGTACGCTGCGGATGGGCCATGCGACGGCAACTCATGATGGCAATCAGCCCCATCGGCAGGCCGGTCGAGTCGAGAAGTTGCGTGCCGGCAAATCCCTCAATTTTCATCTGCTGCAGAAACACATCGTGTGGAAACTGTTCTCTTGCTCCAGCTGGAATAAAACAGGACCCGTTTTCGAGCATAGCGCAGGGGGAATCGGCCAAGACACAACCAAAATTGATTATCAGTTGCCCTTTGGCAAATACGGCAACGGTCTCGACCTGCTGGCGTTTTTCTCCTGCATAGCGGCCGACGATGGCAACATCAGTTTCCAGTGAATAACTTAATTGCTTCACAAGATTGACGAAAAAAGCTTCGCCAACTTCAGCTGAGATACCCAGCACCATCTTGCGCATCCGCTCTTCATGACGGGATTGAAAAAAGACGTAGCGTTGCACTATCACGTACAGCAACGCGCTGGACACGACCACGAACAGCCATCCCTTATACGTCTGAACCAGGGTCAGGGTTTGCGGATCCACGACCAGGGCGGCGAGAATCTGGTCCGAAAGAAGAATCCACATCCCGGAGGCAAGCAGATAGGCAAGCGCAATCCGCACAGCGATCGCCTTGTAGCGGGGAACAGTTTTAGCCAGATGCAGGCTCATCGACAACACCTACCTGACAGCAGAGAATTACACGACGCCCCGATATCAATATCGAGCCGCGATCGAGATATTAAATATTACCTTAAAATGGGATGAAGCGTGCGGGGACGGTGGAGAAGGAAAGAAAAATTGAGGCTAGCGCATGTCGGCGGCCAGGAGATTACGCCCCAGCATCTTCTGAACACTGTCAGCTGGAACTGGAGTACTCATAAGGAACCCCTGAAAACGGTCACACTGCTGCGAGCGGAGGAACTCCAGCTGGGCCGGTGTTTCGACACCTTCGGCGACCACTTCCAGGCTCAGGTTGTGCGCAAGAGAGATAATCGCACTGACGATTGAGGTATCGTCGGAATCTTCGCCGATATCCTTTACAAAAGAACGGTCAATCTTCAAGGCGTGCAGCGGGAATCGCTTGAGATAATTGAGCGAGGAGTAGCCGGTGCCGAAATCATCGATAGAAATCTTGACGCCCAAAGCCATCAGCCGGACCAGTTGATCGATGGTGGTCTCCAGGTTCTGCATCAAAATGGTCTCGGTAATCTCGAGTTCAAGGTACGCCGGATCCATCCCTGTTTCCTTGAGAATCCCGGCTACGACATCCGGCAGATCCTGCTGCAGAAACTGTTTTGCCGACAAGTTGACGGCCATCTGGATGGGGGCCAGACCAGCCCCACACCAGCGCCGGCTCTGCTCACAGGCCTCCTTGATCACCCATTTGCCGATCGGTACGATCTGCCCGGTTTCTTCTGCCATGGGAATGAAATCCCCCGGCAGAATAAAACCGCGTTCAGGATGCTGCCAGCGAATAAGCGCCTCGACGCCGGTAATGCGGTCGCCTTCCATGGCATACTGTGGCTGAAAATGCAGAATCAGCTCGTTGCGCACCAACGCCTTCCGCAGATCGTTTTCCAAGCCGAGGCGGGTAATGGAAATAGTGCTCATTTCCGCAGCGAAGAACTGGTAGGTGTTTCGGCCGACTTCCTTGGCGCGGTTCATTGCCGTATCGGCATTTTTAAGTAGGGTGTCGACATCATCGCCATGTTCGGGAGAAATGGCGATGCCGATGCTCAATGCAATATGCAGTTCGTGGCCCAGTATCTTGAACGGCGTCTTGAGAGAGTCGAGAACCTTGGATGCAATTTTAGCGGCATCCTGCTTCTGAGTCAGCCCCTGCAGGAGAATCATGAACTCATCCCCGCCAAGCCTGGCCACCAAGTCACCATGCCGCAGACAGCGAGTCAGCCGATCAGCAACGGCCTTTAGAAGTTGGTCACCAGCGGCATGACCGAGGCTGTCGTTGATATTCTTGAAGCGGTCCAGGTCGAGAAACAGAACCGCCCTGATCTCCGATTTCTGCCTGGCGTATATCAGGATAGGGGCCAGTTGCTCGGCAAACATCCGCCGGTTGGGCAGGCCGGTCAGAGAATCATACATCGACATGTAATCGACAGCTTCCCGGCTGGCCATCCCTTCCAGGGCCGCGGAAGCGCGGACAGCGAAGAGTTCGAGCAACGATTCGGCCAGACGCTGGTTTCCCAATGCCCCTTTGCCGGCGACTGCCATCACACCGTGACATCGCCCGGAAAAGTCATTCAAGGCGATGCCGACATAATTGTCCACTTCCAGTCGATGGGTGAGAGGGTCCAGCGGGAAAAGTTTCCTTATCTTGTCGGGGTAACAGCCCGAACCTTCTCGAACTACGACTCCGCAAGGAGTCCCCTCGAGGTCAAACTCCAGGTTCTCAACAAGCTGGCCATGGGAGAACACGGCAACGGTCTTGACCCGCTGTTGGCTTTCATCGGTGAATTTTGCGACAAAAGCATAATCAGCGTTGGTGGTTTCAGCAAGGCTGTAAACCAGCGCAGGGAAAAACTCCTGGCCCCTTGCCGATCCGACATTGCGGATCATCCGATAAAATTCATCCTGCTGGGAACTGAGAGTAGCCAAAAAACGGCTGCCGAAAACGGCCAGCACACTGGCGCTGAGGATGATCAGAGAAACGTCGAATAGGAGTATGAGTCGTGAATATTTCTGCGGATCGTCGGAGAAGAGACCGGGAAGAGAATGAGATACGACCACCCAGACAAAACCCAGGGTGACATAGGACATGATGATAAGGCGAATAAGGCCTTTGGTCCGAAAAGGACGAATGTCGTCGAAAGAAAACTTCATCAGGAAGACCCCAGCAAGACGAAACCAGAAATTACATGAAACTGATTCCGTTAAATAACCGAACTTTGCCGTTTTTTACAGGGTCTTATTCATTTCAGAGCGGTTTTTCAGGAGGGCCAACCGAGGATTTTCAATCCAACCAGTTGAAATATCACAACCTCCAGATCAACATAGAAAAAACATACAGAATGCAAGAGCAATAAGCACACCAAAAGGGGCTAAAGGAACCCTAAACCCTTTCGTAGGGGTCAAACAGACGCTTGTATTCATCCATGGCGTAGCGATCGGTCATGCCTGCGATATAGTCGCCGATGGTCCGCTCCTTTCCATGCTGGATAAATTTTTCCTGGCAAGCACTCGGGAGCAGCGATGGCGTTTGCTGATAGCTTGCAAAAAGCGCATGGAGAATACGCTCCGCCTTGATCCGCATCCTTTCGACCTTGTAGTGACGATAAAGCTTTTTCCTGAGAAACAGTTTCAATTCGTTATTCTTTCTGCGCATCTCAGGACTAAATGAAACCAGGCGACGAGAGCAGTTGAAAACGTCGTCGATGTGCGTAATACGGTTTTTCACGAGTTCATCAGAAGTCGCCCCAATCAGGTCGTCGATCAGGGTACCGATCAGATGGCTGATGGTCTGATAGATGTGCCGATCCGAATCAATGCCAGGAAACTTACCGGCGACCCTGGCATGGGTTTCGCGCCACAGGGCCAGCTCGGAAAGTTCTTCAGTCGTTATGTAGCCGGACTTAAGGCCGTCATCGATATCATGGTTGTTGTAGGCAATCTCGTCGGCCAGATCGATGATCTGCGCTTCGAAGGTGGGGAACTTACCCAGGTCGTATTCTGCCACCGCGTCATCAGGGGCCTTGTCGTAGTCCGAAGAATGCTTGATGATTCCCTCGCGGGTCTCCCAACACAGATTAAGTCCGTTGAAGTGAGGATAGCGTTCTTCAAGCACCTCGACGACCCGCAACGATTGGCGATTGTGTTCAAAACCGCCATAATCCGCCATCAGATGGTTCAAAACCTGTTCGCCGGTATGGCCGAAGGGTGTGTGCCCCAGATCGTGAGCCAAGGAAAGCGCCTCGACCAGATCTTCGTTGAGACGGAGCTTCCTGGCGGTGCCGCGGGCGATCTGTGCCACTTCGAGAGAATGGGTCAACCGCGTGCGATAGTAATCCCCTTCGTGATTGACGAAAACCTGGGTTTTGTATTCAAGTCGCCGGAATGCCGCGCAATGAATGATCCGGTCCCGGTCCCGTTCAAAAGCGGGACGGTCATCTTTGAACGGTTCCTGATAACGGCGCCCGCGACTGTTTACACTACGCGCGGCATAAGGGGCGAGATCGTTGCGCTCCATGAGTATTCTCTCCGAGAAAAATAATAAATGGGTCAGATTCATTTAACCGTCTGCAGAGGTCGAATGTCAAGACAGAAGAAGGCTAAAATCTTGACGGCACAACAGCACTGTGCTAGTTTTTTCGGAAACTTACAACATTCAGAAAGTCTCATTTCAGATTTGTCGAGTGACAAAGGAAATCCTTGTGCGAGTCATCAGCGGTACCGCCAGGGGCAAACGCCTGGCAATCTTAACCGGGGCATCCATTCGCCCTACTCCCGATAAAGTACGCGGCGCAATATTCAATATGCTGTTTAGCCGGATCGGGTCGTTTGATGGGAAAAAAGTCCTGGATCTATGCTCCGGTACCGGCGCCATGGCGATTGAAGCACTCAGTCGGGGAGCCGATCATGCCTGGCTGGTCGACAATGGTGTACAGTCCGCCCAAATTATTCCTGCCAACCTGAGGGCCTGCCATGTTGAAGATCGCGCGACGTTTATCCGGTCCGATGTCGTGCAGGCACTCCGTCTCGTTGAACTGCATGGCCCTTTCGACGTTATCTTCATAGATCCCCCCTATGGCAAAGACCTGGTTCCTGCCCTGCTCTCTGGCCTAACTCAAGGAAACATTCTGTGCGACGATGGAATCGTCTGCGCAGAAGCGGCCGACACGGATGATGTGCCGCCACAGGTGGGCGACCTTGTTCGTGTCATCTCTCGCAATTACGGAATTACCACTGTTCACATGTTTATCCATCCGGAGCCCGAGATATGAATGCAATGAAAAAACATGTCGCCGTTTATCCTGGATCTTTTGATCCAATCACCAACGGCCATCTTGATATCATCAACCGGGGTCTTGAGGTATTTGACACACTGATTGTGGCGGTTGCCCGTAACTCGGAAAAGAATGCCCTGTTCTCCATCGAAGAGCGCGTAGAAATGATCCGCGAAACCCTGGGCGATAATCCCCGTCTCAAGGTCGATTCATTCCCCGGCTTGCTTATTGACTACGTCGCCCGCCAGGAAGCTCGGGTCATCCTGCGGGGATTGAGGGCGGTTTCCGACTTCGAGTATGAGTTCCAGATTGCCCAGATGAACCACTCGATCAACGAAGAGATCGAAACCCTGTTCATGATGACTGCAGTCCCCTATGGCTACCTCAGCTCTTCAATCGTCAAAGAAATGGCGGCACTGGACGGCCCAATCGACCCCTACGTACCACCAGCCGTCAAGGCGGCCCTTGACAGAAAATATGGTAGATTATTGTAAAGGAGGACACATTGATTACCCGGGATATGTTCATCGAGGAAGTGATTCAGAAGTATCCTGAAACTATCGCCGTTTTTAAAAAATTCGGATTGGACTGCAACGAATGTCAGATTGCAGCCTATGAAGAGGTGGAGCACGGGGCGGGGGTGCATTCGATCAATGTCGAAGCCCTGCTGGCAGAGTTAAACCGGGTGATTTCGGCCTGAAACGATCAGTAGCCTTCGAGTTCTTCCAGTTGAGTCACCAACCGGTCCAGCGCCTCGACCACGACGGCTTCGAGGCGTGCGCCCTTTTCAGCGCTGGCCAGCGTCGGGTCCCCCCAAACACCGCCGGGCCAGAAATTGCGTTTGTTGCGCACCAGAATCCCCCTGGGAAAGCCAGGAAATTCTCTTTTTCCCGGGCCCTTCACCAGATGCGGATGCGAATGAAGAATCCGCGACGTTTCGATTTCTCCCGCGTGCGAATCCCCTTCCGTTTCAAAAATCCCCCGCCCTTCCGTTGATGCCAGCATGTATTCGGTCAGGACCGCAATACGGATATCGTCGAACTGTTCAAGCAAACGTTCGCCGGCATCGATCAGAGCCGAAGTGTGGGTCCCCCCGGCATGGCCGGTGATGAGAACAAAATAGCGCAAACCCTGCCGATAGAGTGAGGTAACAATATCGATGGCCAGCGCCTTGAGAGTCTCGGTGGAAATGGAAATGGTGCCGGGATGGTCCGAGGTTGAACGGCAAACACCGTAAGGCATAGCCGGGGCGATGAATATTGCGCGTTTTTCCGTTAGCTTTCTCCCAACCTCAGCGGCGTGCAGAGTATCGGTCGACAGCGGCAGGTGATCACCATGTTCTTCGGTCGCGCCGAAGGGAATCAATACGGTTCGGGTTTGGGACAAACCCTCGGCAAATTCAGCCATGGTCATTTCTTCGATAATCATCCCAGGTCCTCACCCGATTGTAAGGTTATAAAACTCCGATGAACCGATGGGTTTGCGGAATAACCCGAACCAGCGGATGGATTTTGGCGGCCCGGGTCTGAAAATCGAGTAGCATTTGACCGGAGATCGCCATGCCCCCGTCCCTGGTCACCGCCTGCAGCACCAACGGCACGGCAGGAGCAGCAAGGTGAACCAGGCGCGCCGCCTGTTCGATTTCCTCGACCGGGGTCTCTTCACCCACGACCACCTTGACCTGACAACCCGTTTGCCGAGCCAGCTCAAGAAACCGGCGATGGGCCTCCCAGGGCGTTGCCACCCCGGTCATCGAGCCGAGCTTGATATCCA
>JAQYWA010000448.1 GCA_030145265.1 Desulfuromonas sp.
GGCGATGGCGGCCATGATCGAGGATCTGCTCAATCTGGCCAAGATCGGGTCGCTGAAGCTCCCGGACCAGCCGTTGGATCTGTCCCTGGTGGTGTCTGAACTGCTGGATACCATGGCGTCGCAAATAGTGGAAGCGGAGGTGGAGATTCGGGTCGAAGCGCTCCCCGAGGTGCGTTTACCGGAAACCCTGTTGAAACAGATTTTTGATAACCTGATCGGCAATGCGATTCGTTATGCTGGTAGCGCCGGCAGCCCAATTGAAGTGGGTGGGTGGCGGGAGCGGGAGCGGGTGCGATTATTCGTTCGCGACCACGGCCCCGGCATCTCGGAAGGGGAGAAGGCAAAAGTCTTTGAGGCTTTTTTTCGTGGAACTTCGGGAAAAGGTCGGGAAGGCACCGGGATCGGGCTGGCGACGATCAAGAAAATCGCCCGGCTCTACAATGGCAGGGTCTGGATTGAGGACACCCCGGGGGGCGGCGCCACTTTCTGGATCGAGCTGGTGGGATAGCCCTTGGGGTCATGACTGATTTGTGGATTCTATCGTAAGGGTGCTAAGATAACTTGTGACCGAAAAAAATTAGCTGCCGGGGTTTTTGTGACCACGTCGATTCTCGATCATCCCCTGATTTCCCAGCGGTATTTTTTTCCCCGAGCGGAGCGGTTTGCTGACCCGTTCTGGGTCGAGGTTGGCGCCGTCCGCCTCGGCTGTCATTTTCACCGGCCCCATCCCGGGGCGAAAACCATCGTCCATTTTCACGGCAACGGCGAAGTCGTCGCCGATTATCTCGGGGACTTCGTCGCCATCGTCGAGCGGCTCGGCTACAATTGTTTTCTGGCCGAATTTCGCGGCTACGGCGCATCGACGGGAACCCCCGCCCTGGGGCGGATGCTCGACGATGTAGCGCCGCTGATCCGGGCCATCGGCCAGCCTGAGCAGCAACTGGTGCTGTTCGGCCGTTCGGTCGGTTCGCTGTTTGCCATCCATGCCGCCTCCCTGTTTCCCAAGGTCGCCGGACTCATTCTCGAAAGCGCCGTGGCCGATCCGCTGGAACGCCTTTTGCTTCGAGTTACCCCGCAGGAGTTGGGCGTCTCGCCGGTCGAGTTTGAGGCCGAAGTGACCGCCCGCCTCGATCAGCGCCGCAAGATGGAGGCCTATGCCGGGCCGACCCTGGTCATGCACACCCGTCACGACGGCCTGGTCGATGTCAGCCATGGCGAGCGCCTGCATCGCTGGGCCAGCGGGGAGAAGGCCCTGAAGATTTTCCCCCGCGGCAACCACAACGACATCATGGCGGTCAACGCCCGCGAATATTTTGCCCTGGTTCAGGAGTTCATACACGCCCTGTAGCGTTAACTTTCCAGCCTTTCAGGTGAATCGAGATGAACAAACAATGCATTGCAGCACTGACCGTTCTTGCCCTGCTGCTGGTCGCAGCGGCAACGCAGGCCAAAATTTACCGTTACGTCGATGACAACGGGGTCACCGTCTTTGTCGATGACGAGTCGCGGATTCCGGCCACGTACCGGCAAGAGGTCAAGTCCTATCGGGGCAAGCTCGATCATCTGACTCCCGAGGAACGGGAAGCGCTGCGCGAACGGCAGCAGCAGGAACGGGAACAGTCACGCTTCGAGCAGAAGGTGGAGCGGGCCGAACGGAAGCGTCAGGCCCTGCTCAAGTCGCTGGAGACGCCGGTGACCATCCGCGGCAACCAGGTGCTGGTTCCGGCCCAGGTCGCCTTCGCCCGCAACAAGGCCAATGTCATGCTGCTGCTCGACACCGGTGCCTCGGGGACGGTGTTTCACCGCTCGTCACTGGAGCGGCTGAATGTTGAGAGCGAAAAGTCCGGCTATTCGCAGGTGGCCGGCGGCGGGATCATTCCGACCGACGTGGTGAAATTCCAGTACATCAAGGTCGGACCGTTCAAGGTCGACAACGTGCGGGCGATGGTGATCGATCACAAGCTCAGCGAGGCCCGC
>JAQYWA010000449.1 GCA_030145265.1 Desulfuromonas sp.
TGTTTGTCAGCCCTGCCCCCGCGGGCCTGACTGCGGCTGTTTTTTTTTCGGCTTTTTCGGTTTCTTCGGGCGGACCTTCATTTGGCGGGTCAAGGGGACTTTATGGGCCGGGATAAAACCGGCCTCCACCTCGCGCAGCAGAGTCTGCCGGATCAGGCTCTCGATCGCGGAGAGCAGCTTGACCTCATCGGCACTGACCAGAGAGATGCCCTCCCCTTGCAAACCGGCTCGACCGGTACGGCCGATACGATGAACGTAGTCTTGCGCAACCTTGGGCAGATCGAAATTGACCACCTGAGGCAGTTCATTGATGTCGAGACCGCGCGCGGCGATGTCGGTGGCAACCAGGACGCGGATCTTGTTCGCCTTGAAGTCGGCAAGGGCACGGGTCCGCGCCCCCTGGCTCTTGTCACCGTGGATTGCCACCGCGGAGAGGTTATCACTCTGCAGATGCCGAACCAGCCGGTCGGCGCCGTTTTTGGTGCGGGTGAAGACCAGTACCTGCTCCCAGTCTTTAGTGCGCACCAGGTGACTGAGCAGGGCCGCCTTCTTGCCCTGATCGACCTCAAAGAGCCACTGCTTCACGTTCTCCGCCGCGGAGTTTCGCGGGCTGACCTCGATCAGCAGCGGATCATTGAGCAGGCCGTCGGTGAGGTTGCGGATAGAATCGGAAAAGGTCGCCGAAAAGAGCAGGTTCTGACGCTGTTTCGGCAACAGCGCCAGAATCTTGCGGATATCATCGATGAAGCCCATGTCGAGCATCCGGTCGGCCTCATCGAGCACCAGAGTCTCTACCTGCGAAAACCTCACGGCGTTCTGGCTGAAAAGATCGAGTAACCGTCCCGGGGTCGCCACCAGCACATCGATCCCGCCGCGCAGTTTCATCATTTGCGGATTGATCTTCACCCCACCGTAGACGACGCCCGATTTCAGCGGAAGATGCCTGCCATAGGCGGCAACACTCTGCCCAACCTGCACCGCCAGCTCGCGGGTCGGCGTCAGCACCAGGGCGCGGATGTGGTTCGCCTTCACCCTGGGGCCGCAGGCAAGCCGCTGCAGCAGCGGCAGGGTAAAACTGGCGGTCTTACCGGTACCGGTCTGCGCTGCGGCCATGACATCCCTGCCGGAGAGGACCGCGGGGATCGCCTCGATCTGGATCGGCGAGGGCGTGGAATAGCCTTTTTCTTCGAGAGCACGCAGAATGGGTTCGGTGAGACCGAGCGCAGAGAAGGACATAGGGCAGTTTCTCGATTAGCGGTTGATGGTCAGGACAGCGTGCGGGAGTCTACGTTACGGCGGATTATACCTGCCCTAACTGCAGACTCAACAGTTATCGGTAAACGTGGGATAATTCTTCATCCCAGGGCAACGGTTGCCCCGGGAACCGCATGCCGGGACACCACCCGTCTATTTTTCCCAACGCAAAAAGCCCGGAGATCCCCCCGGGCTTTTTGCGTTCATAATAGCTCAGTTGTTCAATCTTTTTTATGGTGGGTTGCGCGCATGGTCCTGTCGAGTTCTTCAATCTTGCCCAACGACTTGGTCATCATGGCCCATCCGTACCAGTAGGCATAGTCCGGATTGAAGTGGAACTGCCCCTGGTAGGTGCGCATGCGGTGTTTCATGTACATTTCGAAGAGCTCCTGGTCGATATAGGACATGCCCTCGATCTTGGAGCCGTTGGTGCGCATGAAGTAGAGGAAGTCCGGGTAAGCAAAGGCGTAGTCAGCCGGCTTTTCGATAATCCCGTCCTTGTAAAGGGCGGCGACGATGCGGATCGCCTTGGCCATCAGCACGTCGGCCTTGCGCATCATGGTGTCGCCCATTTCGAACTGCTGCCGGGCGTAGGTTTCGGAATGGCATTTTTTACAGTTGCCGACCATCTTTTCCCGCTCGCGGTCGAAATCCTCCTTGGTCAGCCGGGCCATATCGACCGCCTTGACCGCATCGAGTCGTGCGGTCGGCTCGCCCGTTTC
>JAQYWA010000450.1 GCA_030145265.1 Desulfuromonas sp.
CTTCTCCTGGAACTTGATGGTCCAGTCGAGCACCTCCTGGTTGGCGCGGCCGTGGAGCGGCCCGGCCAGGCCGTTGAGGCCGGCGGCGTAGGAGAGGTAGGGGTCGGAGAGCGCCGAGTGCACCAGGTGGGTGGTGTGGGCCGAGACATTGCCCGACTCGTGGTCGGAGTGGAGGATGAAGTACATCCGCGCCACATCCTGATAGGCGGCACTCTGGCCGATCATGTGGGCGAAGTTGGCGCCCATGTCGAGGCTCGGGTCGATGGCGATCTGTTGGTCGCCCTTGTACTTCAGGTTGTAGATGAAGGCGGCGATGATCGGGATACGGGCGACGATGTCGCAGGAGTCTTCGTACACCGATTCCCAGGCGACCATTTTGTTGAACTTGCCCGACTCGTAGAAGGCCGCGAACTTGGAATCCATCTGCATCGCGGTGATGCCGACCGAAAGCATGACCATCGGATGGCTCGCCAGCGGCAGGGCGCGGATGGCATCGAAGACATACTGGGGAACCTGTTGGCGGGTTTTCCATTCCGCCACCACTTCGTCGACCTGGGCCTGGGTCGGGACCTCACCGGTCAGCAGAAAGTACCAGAAAGCCTCGACGGTCGGATAGTCGGAGCCGGCCGCCTTGGGCAGGCAGGCGAAGGTTTCGGGGATGGTCTTGCCGCGGAAGCGAATTCCGTCCTGGGGGTCAAGATAGGAGATGTCGGTGACCAGGGAGCGGATGTCGCGGGCGCCGCCGATGCACTGCTCGATGGTGACCTCGTCAATCTTGACCTTGCCGGTCTCTTTGACCAGCTTCTGGATGCGGGGGCGGAACTCCTCCATCTTCTGCTTCAGGGTTTCTTTCAATGCCATTTGCGTCTCTCTCCTTGGGTGATGGGTGGTCCTGCACATAAGTCACAACACGACGGATAATCCTGAAGGGTCTCTCCGTTCGAGGCCAAATTTAATATGATTGCAGTGGGTTCAAATGACGAACAGCGCCATGAATTTATGAACCGGGGTCGTTTCCAGCGTCTGCTGGTCCTGACAGAGGGTGAGAATTTTATCAACCTGTCGCTGCGGAAAGCGGGTCGCCAGATTTCTTTTGAACTTCTCTTCCAGCAGCGGGATGCCCTCAGTGCGCCGGCGGCGGTGCCCGAGGGGGTAGGCCACCTCGATCCGTTCGGTTTGGCTGCCGTCGCTGAAAAAGACCTGCACCGCGTTGGCGATGGAGCGTTTCTCCGGCGCGAGGTAGTCGCGGCTGTAATCCGGGTCCTCGACAATCGCCATCCGCTGTCGCAGAGCGTCGATGCGTGGATCGGCGGCCACCGCATCTTCATAATGGGCGGCGGTCAGGTTGCCGAAGATCAGGCCGACAGCGGTCATGTATTGCAGGCAGTGGTCGCGGTCTGCTGGGTTATGCAGCTGCCCGGTCTTGCTGATGATGCGGATGGCCGACTCGTGGGTGGTGATGACGATTCTTTCGATGTCTTCCAGCCGGGCCTTTACTTGCGGGTGCAGGGTGACCGCCGCTTCGACGGCGGTCTGGGCATGGAATTCGGCGGGAAACGAGACCTTGAACAGGACGTTCTCCATGACGTAGCTGCCGTAGGGGCGCTGGAAGGTAAACGGTTTGCCCTTGAAGCAGACATCGTAGAACCCCCAGGTGGAAGCCGACAGGGCACTGGGGTAGCCCCTCTCGCCGTCCATGGTCATCAGGGCCAGGCGCACTCCCCGGCTGGTGGCGTCCCCCGCGGCCCACGACTTGCGGGAGCCGGTATTGGGCGCATGGCGGTAGGTCCGCAGGCTCTGGCCATCGACCCAGGCCTGGGAGAGGGCATCGATGATCTGCTCCCTGCTGCCGCCGAGCATTTTGGTGACGACCGCGGTCGTTGCCACCTTGACCAGCAACACATGGTCGAGGCCGACGCGGTTGAAGCTGTTTTCCAGAGCCAGGCAGCCCTGTATTTCATGGGCCATGACC
>JAQYWA010000451.1 GCA_030145265.1 Desulfuromonas sp.
ATAGTGGGAAATTTCGGCGCTGCTGAGTTGCCCTGCGAGAAAATACTCGTAGCGCTTCTGTCGCCCCGGCAGATAAGGACAGGGCGAGAGCTCTTCAAACTGAGGGGGGTTGATCAACTGCATCGACAGACGCCTTGACTTAATTGAAATGATTGTTCATTTTAGAATAAGAACAGCACCATCGCACAAGCCCTGCCCAATCGTCAACAGCGTATACTCGACAGTGCATTTATACCGTGCAAATAACAATTTTTCCACACAAGGAGACCGATTGTGAGCATTACCCTACTCTACTGGCACTGGCTTACCCTGGGCCTGATCCTGATCCTGGCTGAGCTGCTCATCCCCAGCTTCACCATTTTCTGGTTCGGCCTCGGTGCCCTGCTGGTCGGGGTGATCCTGTTGATTGCCCCGGAGATGAGCCTGAGCTGGCAGCTTTTCTTATGGGCCATCGCCTCAAGCGGCTTCACCTTTCTCTGGTTCAAGCTGCTCAAGCCGCGTATGACCGACCGCACCAAGGCCGGTCTATCCCGCGAAGCGGTACTCGGCGAAAACGGCCAGGTCATCGCTGTCCCCCTGGGAGGCAAACGGGGAAGGGTAAGGTTTACCACCCCGCAGCTCGGTTCCGACGAGTGGCCATTTATCTGCGAACAGGAAACGGCGGTCGGAGACCGGGTGTTCATCAAGGACGTTTCCGGAAACACCCTCATCGTAGAAAAACGTTCCAACTGAAATCCCTATTTTTTTCATTTCAAGGAGGCTGAAGCAATGGAAGGATTGATTGTCGTTGTCGCATTTCTGGTCTTGGTCGTGGTCACCATCTCTCTCGGCGTGCGCCTCGTTCCCCAAGGCAACAAACATGTCGTGCAGCGGCTCGGCAAGTACCACAGCACCCTCGGACCGGGACTGAACATCATCATCCCCTATATCGACTCAGTGGCCTACAAAATTACCACCAAGGACATCGTTCTCGATATCCCCTCGCAGGAAGTGATCACCAAAGACAACGCCGTCATCATCGCCAACGCGGTTGCCTACATCAACATCGTGTCGCCGGAAAAGGCGGTCTACGGCATCGAGGATTACCGTCTGGCGATCCGGACCCTGGTGCAGACCTCGCTGCGTTCCATCGTCGGCGAGATGGACCTTGACGACGCTCTTTCCTCCCGTGACAACATCAAGGCCAAACTCAAAAACGCCATCTCCGACGACATCGCCGACTGGGGCATCACCTTGAAAACCGTCGAGATCCAGGACATCAACCCATCGCAGACCATGCAGAAGGCGATGGAAGAGCAGGCCGCTGCCGAGCGTGGCCGGCGGGCCACCGTCACCAGGGCTGAAGGGGAAAAGTCCGCTGCCATCCTCGAAGCAGACGGCCGCCTCGAGGCCTCCCGACGTGACGCCCAGGCCCAGGTGGTACTCGCCGAAGCGAGCCAGCGCGCCATCACCAAGGTCACCGAAGCGATCAAAAGCAATGAACTGCCAGTCATGTATCTGCTCGGCGAAAAATACATCGAGGCGGTCAAAAACGTATCCAGCGCCCCCAATGCCAAAATCATCCTGCTTCCGGCCGACATCCAGGGCGCGGTTCGCGGCCTCATGGGCAACCTGGCAGGCAAATAGTGCTTCGCCACAAATTAATTCCGCGGGATGCACATTGCAAAGGCATGCTGACTGCTATAAAATGCTGAAATCAAATTACCGGAGAAAACCGTGAACGACTGGGAAGACCTATGTAAACGCTGTGGTCAATGTTGCTTCGAGAAATGGGTCGAAGACGACGGCACCATTCGCCCGACCAACATACCCTGTCGTTTTCTCGACATTGTTACCCGCGAATGCAAGGTGTATCACAAACGTTTCGAGGTCGGAGAGGGGTGTCTCAAGCTCACACCGGAGGTGGTTGAAGTTGTCCAGTGGCTGCCTGCCGACTGCGCTTATGTCGAAAGAATTCACGGCA
>JAQYWA010000046.1 GCA_030145265.1 Desulfuromonas sp.
CAGTCGGATAAAGCTGGGCAAATCCGGACATTGCAAAAAGGGATTGTGGGCCAGCTCAAAGCCGATGGTCGAAACCGGGGCAGGACCATAATCGTGCCCGGGATAGACCCGGGTTTCCGGCGGCAAACTCGCCAACCGCCGCAGACTCAGGTACAGTGCCTGCACATCGCTGCCGGGGAGGTCCGCGCGACCAACCCGGGTGACAAACAGGGTGTCGCCGGTAATCAAAGCGCCGGGCGGATGCAGGGTGATAGAACCCAGGGTATGACCGGGGGTATGCAGCACGTCAACGGCCCCTTCGCCCAAGAGAATCCGGCTTCCGTCTTCCAGCGCCAGGTCGGCGCCGGGGACATCCAGTGGATGCCCGGCCAGCTTTGCCCCGGTGGCCGCGACCACCTCCCCGTTGCCGGCACAGTGATCGCGATGTCCATGGGTATTGACCAGCAGCTCAAGGGTCAAGTTCAGCTCCCGGGCTTTTTCCAGCAAGGCCTTGGGGGCGAAGGACGGATCGACCCCCAGCCCCCGGCGGGTCACCGGACAGTAGACCAGATACGAAAAATTGGCCATCTCGCCGGCGGCGATCTGGACAACCTGCAGAGTCATCACAGCCACTCGGGTTGCTTCGGCTCCTCATGACCAATCTTGCGGATTTCGCCGTCGATGACCTTGAAAATATCGCCGGTCTTGATGACCTGCCACTGATCCCCCTCGTCGGGAGGAAGCGGAAATTCCCGGTTCCCCAGGTACACATCTTCGCCGTCGATCATGCCCCACCAATCCAGGGCGCCGGTCTGCCAGACCTTCGTGTTAAGATTAAAAGCCATCTGCTCTCTCCTGTTATAAAAGGTTCGGTCTTTTTTTCAAGCAACTGCAGGGAGGAGCGACCGGTCAACACACCGGGATTTGTCCTTGTGACCCTGCGCAGAGTTCGCTTATAATGTATATCGTTGTTTTTCTCAACCAAAACCGGACAAAGGACGCCGCTACCGATGAAATTCGCCAAAATGCACGGCGCTGGCAACGACTACGTCTATATCAACGGCTTTAAACAAACCGTCACTGACCCGCAGGCGCTGGCCATCGCCGTCAGCAGCCGCCAGTTCGGCATCGGTTCCGACGGCCTGATACTGATCCTCCCTTCGCAGGTCGCTGATGTCCGCATGCGGATGTTCAACGCCGACGGCAGCGAAGCGGAAATGTGCGGCAATGGCATCCGTTGCGTGGCCAAGTATGCTTACGATCACGGCCTGGTTCGCGACAAGGACATCCGCGTCGAAACCGCCGCCGGCATCAAGCCCCTGCGGCTGTTCACCGATAGCGACAACCGGGTCGACAAGGTTCGGGTCAACATGGGCGCACCGGTGCTCAAGAGGCAGGACATCCCGATGGCCGGCCCCGCCGACCCTCAGGTCGTCGCCGAAAGCCTGACGATACTCGACCGCACCTTCGAAATCACCTGCGTCTCCATGGGCAACCCGCACTGCGTTATCTTTGTCGACAACGTCGAGCAGTTTCCGGTCGAGCAGTATGGCCCGGTCATTGAAAGCCACCCCCTCTTCCCCCGCAGAATCAACGTCGAATTCGTCGAGATAGTCTCAGCGAACGAAGTTCGCCAGCGCACTTGGGAACGGGGCGCCGGCGAAACTCTGGCCTGCGGCACCGGCGCCTCGGCGGTAACCGTGGCGGGGGTATTGACCGGCCGCACCGACCGCCGCCAGCTCAACCACCTGCGCGGTGGCGATCTCGAAATGGAATGGGCCGAAGACGGCTGCATCTACATGACCGGCCCGGCCGTGCAGGTTTTCGAAGGAGACTACCAGCCCCAATGAACTGCCCCATGTGTACCCGCTGGCAGGACGAGCCCGACCTGCGCATCGCCGAATACGAACACTGCTACGTGCAGCTCAACCGCGACCAGTTCTTTCCGGGCTATGCGCTGGTCTTCAGCAAACATCACGTGACCGAACTGTTCCATCTCGACCCGGCCACCCGCGGCGCCCTGATCGAAGAAGTCAACCGGGTGGCGGCAGCACTGTATCAAGCATACGCCCCGGCCAAGATAAACTACGAACTGCTCGGCAACATGGTCCCGCACATGCACTGGCACCTGGTCCCGCGCTTTACCGACGATCCGCTCTGGCCGCGGCCGATCTGGAGCGAGCCCCACCTGGAAAAACAGCTGAGCGCACAAGGGTACCGAGAAACCATCGCCCTCATCCAGGACGCCCTCGGCGTCGCCGCCGGCTAGGAGCTGCCATGGACATGCTCCTGTTCGATCTCGACAACACTCTTTACGACCCGAAACGGGAACTCTTCTCGCTGATCGACGTACGCATCAATCACTACATGAGCGAGGTGGTCGGCATCCCCCCCGCCGAGGTGGACGGCCTGCGCCGCCACTACTGGGCCGAGTACGGGGTCACCCTGCAGGGGTTGATCCGCCACTATCAGGTCGATCCGGAGGATTATCTCGACTACGTGCACGACGTCGACGTCAGCTCCCGGCTCGATCCCGACGCCGAATTGCGCCAGGCCCTGGCTCAGCTCCCCCAGCGCAAGGCCGTTTTCACCAACGGTTCGACCGGCCACGCCGACCGGGTCCTGGCCCGGCTCGGCCTCAGCGACCAGTTCGAGGACATCTTCGACATTCGCGTCGCCAACTACCTACCCAAGCCCTTTGCCGCCCCCTATCACCGAGTTCTGGAACGCCTCGGAATGCAAGGCAAAGATTGCACTATGGTCGAAGACTCGGTGGAGAATCTGAAAACCGCCAAACAGCTGGGGATGAAAACGGTACTGGTCGGCAGCGGTAAACAGCCCGACTTCGTCGATGTACGGATCCCCAAGGCGGCCCGGATTCCCCAAGCCCTCGCCACCCTGCACTCACAGCCCACCCCGGACCAATGAAAGGACCCATGCAACCTCTCGGTGCCCACATGTCCATTGCCGGCGGCATGGGACTGGCTTTTGCCCGCGGCGAAGCGGTCGGCTGCACTGCCATCCAGGTCTTCACCAAGAATGCCAGCCAGTGGCGCGCCAAACCGATCAGCGACGAGACGGCCGAAGCGTTCCGCGCGGCCTGGCGGGCCAGCCCCATCGGCCCGGTGATCGCCCACGACAGCTACCTGATTAACTTGGCGGCTCCCGACGACGAGAAATGGCAGAAAGCTAAATCCGCTTTCCTCGACGAAATGCGCCGCTGCTCCCAGCTCGGCATCGGCGACCTAGTCATGCACCCCGGCGCCCATCTCGGCCAGGGAGAAGCCGCCGGACTGCAGCGCATCGCCGCGGCCTTGCGCGATATTTTCACCGAGGCGCCGAACGATGTCAGGGTGTTACTGGAAAACACGGCCAGCCAGGGGACCTACCTTGGTGGTCGCTTCGAACATCTGGCCGAGATCATCGAACGGGTGCCGACGGGCCGTTTCGGGGTCTGTTTCGACACCTGCCACGCCTTTGCCGCCGGCCACGATCTCTCGACGGCAGACGGATACCAGGGCGTCATGGCCGAATTCGAGCGCCTGGTGGGAAAAGAAGCCATCCGTGCCTTTCATCTCAACGACAGCAAAAAGGGTTTACACAGCCGGGTCGACCGCCACGAACAGATCGGCCAGGGGGCCATTGGCAAAGAAGGGTTTGCCGCGCTGATGCAGGATTCCCGATTTGCCGCTATCCCGAAAATCCTCGAAACGCCGAAAGGCGACAACGACGAATATGACTGCATCAATTTGACATTACTGCGCGAACTCGCGGGAGCGCATTGACATGCGCGCCGTACTGCAGAGAGTGACCGAAGCCCACGTCGTGGTGGACGAAAAAAATGTCGGGGCCATCAGCCAGGGACTGATGATCCTGCTTGGGGTAGAACAGGAAGACAGCGAAACGGACGCCCGCTACCTGGCGGAGAAGTGCGCCCAACTGAGAATTTTTGAAGACCAGGTCGGCAAGATGAACTTGTCGGTGGAAGATATCGGCGGCGAACTACTAGTTATCTCCCAGTTCACCCTGCTGGCAGACTGCCGTAAGGGGCGCCGACCGGGGTTTTCCAGAGCAGCCCTGCCGGAAAGCGCCGACACCCTGTACCGACAGTTCGTCGGACTGCTGCGCAGACGCGGCCTGACCGTGGCCACCGGGGTATTCCAGGCCGAGATGCAGGTTCATCTCATAAACGACGGCCCAGTCACCATAATACTCGACAGCCGAAAAGGATTCTGATGACGGAACACGAAGAACAACAGTGGAGCGGCCCAAGCCGTTCAGCGAAAAAACGGGCGGCCAAGGAAATGGAAACCATCGCCGTCCGATTGGCCGAGCTGCCGGAAACAAACTGGGCCAAGTTGCCTGCACCGGCCGAACTGCGTGAGGAGATCGAACTGGCCCGCAAGACCCAGGGCCACAGCTCACGCAAGCGACAGTTGAAACATCTGGCCGGAGTGCTGCGACACCACGAAGAAGAGACCGAGGCGATCCGGGCTTACCTGGACGGGCTCAACCAGGTGCATTTACATGACCAGCGCGACTTCCACGTTCTCGAGGGGCTGCGCGACCGCATCTGCGACCTGGAGCAGAGCGCGGCCGCGCTTGACGAAGCGGCCGCCATATTGCCCGGGCTTGACCGGGCGGCCCTGGCCCGACTGGCCCGTTCGGTACACACCAACGGCGACCGCAAGGCTTTTCGGGAGATCTTCCGCCGACTGAAAAGCGCCTGGGAGGAGACCGGCAACACGCCCTGAAAAATCGGGCCTACAACCAAAACAAAAGCCAAGGCAGGTCAAAGGCAAATTTTAACGCAGAGACACAAAGGCGCAGAGGAAAAGCATAGACAACCATAGGCTTATTCTTCGGTTTTCTCTGCGACTTTGCGTTGATCCCTTTGTTTGGCGTATAAAAACCATAAAAAAAGGCCCGCCGATACGGCGGGCCTCGCTTAAACAGTGAACGTTTCTGGCTCTACAGGGCTTTTTTGATCAGCCCCTCGAGCTGGTTCTTGGGTACGGCACCAACCACCTGGTCGACAATTTTGCCGTCTTTGAACAGGATCAGAGTCGGAATGCCGCGCACGCCGTACTGGCCGGGGGTGGCGGGGTTCTCGTCGACATTGAGCTTGCCCACCTTGACCTTGCCTTCGTACTCGGCGGCGAGGCCATCAACTACCGGGCTGATCGCCTTGCAGGGAGCGCACCAGGAAGCCCAGAAATCGACCAGAACGGGAACCGAAGATTTGAGGACGTCATTTTCAAACGTATCGTCAGAAAGCTGCACGACTTTATCACTAGCCATGGTCATTCTCCTTGAAGTCGAGATTTCAAACCCATTCAATTAATTCAATTTCCACAATCATAGAGCACCCCGCGAAAAAATCAAGGGTTTAATTTGCTACCGGACCGGTAAGCTTGTGCTTGACACTCTGCGGCTGCGAACCTATTATTTCGAGGACTTCACTCGGGAAAGCAGACTATGAATCGACAAAAAGTAAGCAAAGCCGTCAAAGAACAGGGCGCCCTTCTCGAAGCCAGTTTTCTCGATCAGGGGCCGGCCCTGCAGACCTTCGCCGGACAGGTGGTGGAAACCTTCAACCAAAGTGGACGACTGCTGGTGATCGGCAATGGTTCACTGGGGGCGATCGCCAACCTGATCAGCAACCTGTTCCTTCATCGCCTCAGCCTCGAACGACCGTCCCTGCCAGCCCTGTCCCTGGGACACGATGCGACCCTGGCCACCTCACTGGTGCGCGACGGCCAGAACCGACTCTATTTCTCCCACCAGCTCCGAGCCCTGGCCACCGCCAGCGACATCGTTCTGGTCCTATCCGACGGCCGGCGTGACGACTCCCTGACTGAAGCCCTGTCCGTCGCCCGTCAACTCGGCAGCAAAACAGCACTCCTGACCCTGGAAAATGCGAACATTACGACCGAAGCGATCGACTTCAGCTTCACCCTAAAAACAACCTCTGTTCCGCGGGCGATCGAAGGGGCACTCTTTTTCGGCCACATCCTCTGCGAGTTGGTCGAGGGGGAACTGTTCGGCATATGAACCGCCAAGCAAAGCAGGCCCGACGGAAAACGATGCGGAGATCCCTTTGACCTCTGCCGGCTACCCGATCCAGCTCCAGCTCAAGGGACGACTGTGCACCGTGGTCGGCGGTGGCCGAGTCGGCCGGCGTAAAGCCAGCGGACTACTTCGTGCCGGCGCCCGGGTGCGCCTGATCACGATTGAACCACCTGCCAGCTTTGCCCTGGAGAAAGAAATCGAAATCATCCGGCGACCTTATCAGGATGGCGACCTTGCCGGGGCCTTGCTGGCCTTTGCCGCAACCGATGACCGCCGAGTCAACGCAGCGGTGGCCGCGGAAGCCCGCCAGCTGGACATCCCCATCAACATCGCCGACGACCCGGCAGCCAGCGACTTCCTGCTGCCGGCCACATTCTTCCGCGGCGACCTCGCGGTCGCCGTCACCACCGGGGGCCGCAGCCCGGCCCTGGCGGCACAGCTCAAGGACCAACTGGCCACCCAGATCGGCCCCGAGTGGGAAACCATGCTGGAGATCGCCGCCGCACTGCGCCAAAAGCGGTTGACACTTCCGGAAAAAGCCGAGTACAATCAGGAGATTTTACGTCAACTTGTCGAGGGGAACCTGCCTTCGTTGATTACCAGGGGTGACACCGCAGGAATCAACGACCTGCTGCACCGCCTGCTGGGAAAAGATTTTTCTCTGGCGGATCTCGGGATTCACCTGCCGAAAGGGATGCCATGAGCGTCAACATCCTGTTGTTCAAAATAACCCTGATTTTATACTCCGTATCCACCGTCCTCTACTTGGTCGATGTGGTTCGGCGCAAGGAAAAGGCCGGCAAAACCGGCAAAATGGCGCGCTGGATCCTGCTCGGCGGCTTTGTCCTGCACTGCGCGACCCTGCTCGTCCGTTACTTCGAGGCTGGCTACACTCCCGTTGCCAACCTCCATGAATCGCTGTCGTTTTTTGCCTGGACCCTGGTCGGCATCTTCCTGCTGTTCGATGTGCGCTACCGGATGACGGTCCTCGGCGCCTTCAGCTGCCCGCTGGCGGTCATCCTCATGCTGGTCGGCTCGACCGCGACGACGACCATCAAAGAAGTCAATCCGGCCCTCGACAGCTGGTGGTTCCCGGTCCACGTCACTCTGGCGTTTCTCGGCAACGCCGTTTTCACCGTTGCCTTCATCGCCGGCGTCATGTACCTGCTGCAGGAACGGATGCTGAAAAGCAAGAAGTTCTCCGCCCTTTACTACCGGCTCCCGTCCCTGGACGTCCTCGACAGCATCAATTACAAGTGCCTTTCCATCGGCTTTCCGCTGATGACCATGGGGATCATCTCGGGTGCAGTCTGGGCCAATTCCGCCTGGGGTGGGTACTGGCGCTGGGATCCCAAGGAAACCTGGGCACTGATCACCTGGTTTCTGTACGCGGCGCTGCTGCACGGACGACTGACCATCGGCTGGCGCGGCCGCCGGGCAGCTATCTTCGCAATTATCGGCTTTTTGTGCCTGCTGTTCACCTTCCTGGGAGTCAACCTGCTCCTTTCGGACCTGCACAGCTTTAAGGCCATGCAAGGGCGCTAGCCGCCGAAAACCATACTGGAATCGGATTTATGAACATCCTCGTCGTGGGGCTAAGCCACAAGACTGCCCCCGTAGAAATACGCGAACGGGTCGCTTTCCCGCCAACCGCGATGGAAAAGCCCCTGCATGAGATGCTGGCCCTGCCGGCGGTAACCGAAGGGGTCATCGTATCGACCTGCAACCGGGTCGAACTCATTGCCTGCAGCCGCGACAGCGATGCCTGCATCGGTCAGCTCAAGCGGTTTCTCGCCACTTTTCACAATATCCCGATGGAGCAACTGGAAAGCCATCTGTACGACTACCGGGGCGAAGAAGCCATCCGCCACGTCTTCCGGGTTTCCTCCAGCCTCGACTCGATGGTCATCGGCGAACCGCAGATCCTCGGCCAGATCAAGACCGCCTACGGCTACGCCAGCGAATTCAAGACCGTCGGCCTGATCCTCAACCGCTTTTTGCACAAAGCCTTCTCGGTGGCCAAGCGGGTGCGCACCGAGACCGACATCGCCAGCAACGCGGTTTCGGTCTCCTTTGCCGCCGTCGAACTGGCCCGCAAGATCTTCGGCAGCCTCGACGATAAAAAAGTCCTGCTGATCGGCGCCGGCGAAATGTGCGAACTGGCCGCCCGCCATTTCCTCAACAACGGCGCCTCGTCGGTAATGGTGACCAACCGAACCTACGAGCGGGCCGTCAAGCTGGCCGAAGAATTCAAGGGGCAGGCGATCCCCTTCGACGAATTCCCTCAACGCCTGCACCAGGTTGACATCGTGCTGACCTCCACCGGCGCCCCCAATTTCATTCTCGGCCACGAGAAGATGGAAGAGGTGATCCGCCAGCGCAAAAACAAGCCGATGTTCCTGATCGATATCGCCGTCCCCCGTGACATCGATCCCAAGGTCAACAAGATCGACAACATCTACCTGTACGACGTCGACGACCTGCAGGGGGTGGTGCAAGCCAACCTCAAAGAACGCCATAAAGAGGCGAAAAGGGCCGAGACCATCATCGACCAGGAAATCGGTCAGTTCTTCCGCTGGATCGGCAGCCTTGACGTGGTTCCGACCATCGTCGCCCTGCGCAAGAAGCTCGAAGAAATCCGCCAGGGTGAACTGCAGAAGACCTTCACCAACCTCAAGAACCTTGACAAAAAAGAACGGCAGGCCATCGAGGCGCTGACCTCGGCCATCATCAACAAAGTGCTGCACCAACCGACCACGGTTCTCAAGCAGGCCCAGAACGACAGTTCCGGGAGCGACTATGTGGATGCCGTACGCACCCTGTTTGACCTCGAACCGCCGCCGGCTGAAGACAACTGACCATTTTCGAATCGAAATCACGATAAAGGAGTTTTGCATCCCATGGCAAAAAAGACACTGCGCATCGGTACCCGGGCCAGCCAACTGGCTCTCTGGCAGGCCAACTGGGTCCAGTCCGAACTGGAAAAAAACCACCCCGGCCTGGAAGTGACCCTGACCAAGATCAAGACCCAGGGCGACAAAATCCTCGACGTCCCGCTGGCCATGGTCGGTGGCAAGGGCCTGTTCGTCAAGGAGATCGAAGAAGCCATGCTGCGCGGTGAGATCGATATCGCCGTCCACTCGATGAAGGACGTGCCGACCTTCTTTCCCAAGGGTCTGGCCCTGCGCTGCATCACCGAGCGGGAAGATCCCCGCGACATCATCATCCTCAAGCCCGGCTTCACCAGCTTCCGCGACCTGCCGCAAGGAGCCCGCATCGGCACCTCGTCGCTACGCCGCAAGGCGATGCTGCTGCACCTGCGCCCCGACTTTCAGATGGTCGACATCCGTGGCAACGTCGAAACCCGCATCCGCAAGCTGACCGAGGACAACCTCGACGGCGTGGTGCTGGCCGCCGCCGGCATGCACCGCCTCGGCTTCGCCAGCCAGATCAGCGAATACCTGCCGACCAGCGTCTCGCTGCCGGCCATCGGCCAGGGCGCGCTGGGCATCGAATCCCGCATCGCCGACGACGAAATAAACGCCCTGATCGACTTCTTCAACCATCCCGCGACCGCCGCCGCGGTCAAGGGCGAACGGGCCATACTGCGCCGCCTCGAAGGGGGCTGCCAGGTTCCCATCGGCGCCTTCGGTGAGATCAAGGACGACAGCCTGACCCTGACCGGCCTGGTCGCCAGCGTCGACGGCCAGAAATTCCTCCAGAAGACCGCTACCTGCGCTCCCGAAGATTCGGAAAAGACCGGCATCTCGCTGGCGGACGACCTGATTATCCAGGGCGCCGGCAAAATCCTCAACGAGGTTTATCAACACGAAACCTTCAACGTGAACCGCGAGGACGTCTGAGCGATTACTGCTCGTACACCCTTTTTTCTCCGTAGGGGCACGGCATGCCGTGCCCCTACCGCTTTTCAAGCAGAATGGCTAAATTGAAAACAGGCATCGTTTATCTCATCGGCGCCGGTCCCGGCGAT
>JAQYWA010000047.1 GCA_030145265.1 Desulfuromonas sp.
GTCAACCTGTTGAGCAACGCGGTTAAATTCACTGCCGCCGGTGGAAAGATAACCATTCGTCTTGAAAAAACCGACAATGCGGCACTCTTTGTCATCGAGGACACCGGCAAGGGGATTCCTGCGGAGAGTATTCCGGAGCTGTTCGAAGAGTTCTCGCAGGTGGGAAAGCAGGATTCCCGCAAGGGCAGCGGACTTGGGCTTTACATCTGTAGAAAAATTATCGAATCTCACCATGGCAAGATCTGGGTTGAAAGCCAGCTCGGCCAGGGGAGCCAGTTTTTCTTTTCCCTCCCCAAACCTCTCTGACCCGCCTTCTTTCTGCACGCTTTTCCAGCGTCGTCAGCTTTCGGTAAAATAGTTGACGGAAATAATCAGGTATGTTATCCATTAGCAGAAATAACCATGGCTGTCTGAGAGGAGATTTGTTGTGTTTTCGACCCTTAAAGAAGACATTAAAGTTGTATTTGATCGTGACCCGGCAGTTCGGAGCGTGCTGGAGGTCTATTTCTGTTATCCGGGATTCCATGCGATTCTTCTGCACCGCACGGCTCATGCCCTCTGGCAGCGCAAATTCTATTTCCTGGGGCGACTGACATCGCACCTCGGCCGGTTTCTGACCGGGATCGAAATACACCCCGGCGCCAAGATTGGTAAGGGGTTCTTCATAGATCATGGCATGGGGGTGGTGATCGGTGAAACGGCGGAAATTGGAGATAACTGCACCCTGTATCACGGGGTGACCCTGGGGGGAACCTCCTGGGCCAAGGAGAAGCGGCATCCGACCCTGGGCAACAACGTGGTCGTCGGTTCGGGATCCAAGATTCTCGGCCCGTTCACCGTGGGCGACAACAGCAAGATCGGATCGAACTCGGTGGTCGTCAAAGAAGTGCCGCCCAACTCGACAGTGGTCGGGGTGCCGGGACGGATTGTCTTTACCGAAGGTCAGAAAACCGAACTGCGGGCCAATCTTGAGCACGGCCAGTTACCGGACCCGGAAGCCAAGGCTATTTCCTGCCTGTTTGACCAGATTCGCGCGCTTGAGGTCAAGGTCAACAAACTGACTGAAGGGGCGGCGAAAAAAACAGCCAGGAAACCGGCCCCGGCAAAACGAAAGACAAAGAAGGCAGAATGAGACTTTCAACCAAGGGCCAGTACGCAGTTCGTGCCATGGTGAGCCTGAATCTGCATGCTCAGGGGGCACCGGTAACGCTCAAGGATATATCGACAAGGGAGGAGATTTCTCTGACCTACCTTGAGCAGCTGTTTGTTAAACTGCGCCGCGGAAAAATCGTTGACAGCGTACGCGGCCCCGGTGGAGGATACATGTTGGCTCGTCCTGCTGACCAGATTCGGGTCGACGAGATTATCGAGAGTGTCGAGGAGTCGCTGGTCCCGGTTTCGTGCATGGACAACGATGGGAGTTGCAACTGTAAATCCCAATGTGTCACCCAGAGCGTATGGCAGGGGCTGGGGGTGCGGATCCGGAATTTTCTCGCCTCCATCACCCTGGAGGACCTGACCCGGGAAGCCGAGGGCAAAATCAATTCGTGACATATTTAGACAATATCTGGAATATTGATATCAGGAGGAAGTGAAGTGAAACGCATTTACATGGACAACAACGCCACTACGGCAGTCCGGCCTGAAGTTCTGGAAGCCATGCTGCCGTTTTACCGCGAACAGTTCGGCAATCCTTCCAGTGTCCACTGGGCCGGGCGGGCCGTAAGCGGGGCGGTGGAAAAGGCCCGCGAGCAAGTGGCCAGTCTGATCAACTGTTCGCCGGCTGAAATCGTATTTATCTCTTGCGGCAGCGAGGGCGACAACATGTCCCTGAAGGGGACGGTTGACGCGCTGCGCGACAAAGGGGACCATATCATTACCACTACGGTGGAGCACCCGGCCATTCTGGAAACCTGCCAGGCTCTCGAAAAACAGGGGGTCCGGGTAACCTACCTGCCCGTCGATCACAACGGCATGCTCAACCTGGCCGAACTTGAGGCGGCCATTACCGACAAAACCATTCTGATTTCGGTCATGTGGGCCAACAACGAGACCGGCAACCTCTATCCCATCGAGGAAATCGGTGCCATTGCCCGCAAGTACAAGGTGCGTTTTCACACCGATGCGGTACAGGCTGTCGGTAAGGTCCCCGTCGACGTGCAAAAAGCCAACGTTGACCTGTTGGTTATCTCCGGGCACAAAATCGGTGCTCCCAAGGGTGTTGGCGCCATTTACATCCGCCGCGGTACCCGGCTGTCTCCGTTCATGCACGGCGGCCACCAGGAGCGCAATCGGCGGGCCGGAACCCACAATGTGGCCGGGATCGTCGGGCTCGGCGTCGCCTGCGATCTGGCCGCCAGTCACCTTGGCGAAGATGCCGCCCGCATCCGCTGCCTGCGTGACAAGTTGGAACATGGTATTATTAAGGCAGTTCCTGAAATTAAGCTCAACGGTCATCCCGACCCGGATCTGCGTCTGCCGAACACGCTGAATATCAGCTTTGCCTACATCGAAGGGGAGTCGCTGCTCCTTAATTTTGACATGAAAGGCATCGCTGCCTCGTCCGGCTCGGCCTGCACCTCCGGTTCGCTGGAGCCTTCCCATGTTATGGGGGCCATGTGCGTCGATGTGGTTCTGGCTCATTCGAGCACCCGCTTCAGTCTCGGCATCGACAACACCGAGGAAGAAGTCGATTATGTTATCGAGGTGCTGCCGCCGATCGTACAGCGCCTGCGCGAGATGAGTCCCCTGTATAACCGCACGGAACCGATGACCTGTGAAGAATGTCAGGTTGTCAGAAAAGTACGTTAGGTCATCGGGTTGCTGGTTAATACTTGATAGATAGGTTGAAGTAAAGATAAAGGAGAATCTCATGTATTCTGACAAGGTTATGGACCATTTTTCCAATCCCCGCAACGTTGGGGAAATCGAAAATGCCGACGGTGTCGGCGAGGTCGGCAATGCCTCCTGTGGCGACATTATGAAAATCTTCCTCACGGTCGAGGACAACGTCATCAAGGACGTCAAGTTCAAGACTTTCGGTTGCGGCGCGGCGATTGCAACCTCGTCGATGGTGACCGAAATGGCGATCGGCAAGACGATTGAAGAGGCCCTTGAGTTGACCAATGCCGCGGTGGCCGAGGCCCTCGACGGCTTGCCGGCGCAGAAGCTGCATTGTTCCAACCTGGCCGCCGATGCGCTGCACGAGGCGATCAAGAACTATAAAGAAAAACAGGGTGAATAGTGCTTGGTGATTCGTGATTGGGAAACCCCAAGCACTGCAATTCACCATGACCGGTCGGGAGGGCTTTTCCTTTTTGTGGAAAGCCCTCTCTTCTCTTTTCTCCTCTGATTCTAGACCCAATCACTAATTACTGAATTACAGCAATGACAATGAATAAAAAACGCATCGTCGTCGCCATGAGCGGCGGAGTCGATTCCAGCGTGACCGCTGCACTGCTCAAGGAACAAGGTCACGAGGTGATCGGCATGACCATGCAGATCTGGGATTACTCCTCGTTCACGGCGAAGAACGGAGACACCTTCGGTTCCTGCTGTTCGCTTGATGATGTTTATGATGCCCGACGGGTGGCCGAGGGGCTCGATATCCCCTTTTATGTGGTCAATTTCGAAAAAGATTTTCAGCAGCAGGTGATCGACCGCTTCTGCGACGATTACTTTTCCGGCCGCACTCCGAATCCCTGTGTGCTCTGCAACCAGGTGCTTAAGTTCGAGCTGTTGTTGCGTCGGGCCCGCGAACTCGAAGCCGACACTCTGGCCACCGGTCATTATGCCCGTATCGAACGGGAAGGGGAGCGCTACCTGCTGCGCAAGGGGCTCGATCCGGCCAAGGATCAGAGTTACTTTTTGTTCACCCTGACCCAGGAACAGATGCGGCGGGTGAGCTTTCCGCTGGGTGGGATGACCAAGGACGAGGTGCGCGGCCATGCCGCCCGCCTGAACTTGCGAGTGGCCGAGAAGGCCGAAAGCCAGGATATCTGTTTCGTACCCGACGGCGACTACGTGCGATTTCTCGAAGAAGAGCGGGGTGCCGGAAAAATGGACGGCGAGATTGTTCACGTCTCGGGGCAGGTGCTCGGCCGTCACCAGGGGACCTACAGGTACACCATCGGTCAACGCAAAGGGCTAGGTTTGGGCTGGACCGAACCCCTCTACGTGGTCGGGATTGATGCCGGGCAGCGCCGGGTTCTGGTCGGCGAAAGATCGCAGTTGGCGGTGCCCGAACTGACGCTGCACGAAGTCAACTGGTCTATTCCCGAACCCTCTGAGCCGCTACGCACGGCCTGTCGGATTCGCTACCGGCATCAGGAAGTAGCGGCGACCGTTACTCCCCTGCCGGACGGCCGGGCCCAGGTACTGTTCGATGTGCCTCAGAACGGCGTGACCCCAGGCCAGGCGGCGGTCTTTTACGATGAGGACCGGGTTATCGGCGGAGGATGGATCGAGTGAGTCGTACCGTCGCCATTGCTACCCTTGGCTGCAAGACCAATCAGTTCGAGTCGGCAGCCATGGAGGAGCGTCTCAAGGAGGCTGGATTCGAAGTGATCCCTTTCGAGGACGGCGCTGCCCTCGTCATCGTCAATACCTGCACGGTGACGGCGGCCACCGACTCCCAGTCGCGCAACCTGATCCGCCGGGCCCGCCGGATCAACCCCGTCTGCCGGGTGGTGGTGACCGGCTGCTATGCCCAGGTCGATCCCGAGGCCCTGCGCCGTATCCCCGGCGTAGCCGTGGTGCTGGGCAATGCCGAAAAAAAAGATTTTCTCCGTTACCTCGAAACCGAAGGGAGTGAGCCGCTGGTCTCCGTTTCGGATATCGCCGCCGAGAAAGAGGCGGTGCCGTTGTCGCTGACCACTTTTGCCGAGCGCAGCCGGGCGTTTCTGCAGATCCAGAACGGTTGCGACGCCTACTGTTCCTACTGTATTATCCCCTATGCCCGCGGCCGCAGCCGTTCGGTGCTGCCGGACGAAATTCTGACCCAGGTCCGCACGCTGGCCGACAGTGGTTATCCCGAAGTTGTTCTGACCGGCATCCACATCGGCGGCTACGGTACTGATCTTTCACCATCGACCTCGCTGCTCGATCTGGTCCGGCGCATCGAGGCTGAAACCTCTGTGCCGCGGCTGCGCCTCGGTTCGGTTGAGCCGACCGAAATCCCCGATCAACTGATCGAGCAGGTGGCCGGATCAAGCATCCTCTGTCCGCATTTCCACATCCCTCTGCAGGCCGGCAGCGACGAGGTTCTGCGGCGTATGAATCGCCACTACGGCACCCGGTTTTTCCGTGAACTGGTCGAACGCATCCATGGGCGCATTCCCGATGCCGCCATCGGTCTCGACCTGATCACCGGTTTTCCCGGTGAAACGGAGGCCGAGTTTGCCGATACCCTGCGATTGATCGAAGAACTACCGATTTCTCACCTGCATGTTTTCCCCTTCAGCAGGCGCCCCGGCACTCCCGCTGCCGGTATGCCGGACCAGCTGCCGGGTGATTTGATCAAGGCCAGGGCGGCGCAGCTGCGGGAACTGGGAGAGCGGAAACATCGACGCTTCGCCGGGCGGTTTGTCGGAACGGTTTTTGACCTGGTGGTCGAGGGCGGGAGAGACAACGGGCACTGCCGTGGGATCAGTCGAAATTACCTGGCCGTGCGGTTTCCCGGCGGCGAAGATTTGCAGGGACAACGGGTCGCCGTGAAAGTCACCGGCTGGTCGGGCGGGATCCTGTCGGGAGAGTTGGCGTGAGCGACCGTTCTGTTCGTCGCGAGACCCTGGTTGCCGACTGCGATGCGCAGGACCAGCGGCTTGACCGCTTTATCGTCGATCATCTCGAAGGGGTGTCGCGCAAGTCGGTAAAGCGGGCCCTGGACGGCGGGCGGATCTTTGTCGATGGCCGCTCCGAGCGCCGAGCCAACCTGCTGCTGAAAGGCGGTGAGACGATCGCCTTGACTCTGGAAGGGGAAACCCCGCGCCCGGCAATCGCAGAGCTGGAGATCCTCTACCAGGACGAACACCTGCTGGCGGTCAACAAGCCTGCTGGTCTGCCGTCTCATCCCACGGAGGACGGTCGGGGCAATGTTCTCGACCTGGTGCGCCAGCAATGTCCGGGCTTGGCTCCGATTCTGCTGCATCGTCTCGATGCTGACACCACCGGCGTGCTGCTGTTTGCTCTGACCGCCGAGGCAAACCGCGACCTGGCCCGTCAAATTGCGCAGCGGCAGGTGATCAAGACTTACCTGGCCCTGGTGGCGGGAGCACCGCCGGACCAGTTCGCGGTCAGTAATTTTCTCAAAGCCGGTGTTCGTGGCCGAACCGTTACAGTTAGCAAGGGCGGCGACTTGGCGGAAACCGCTTTTCGTACCCTTGCCTCCGGAGCTGGTTTCGCCTTGGTCGAAGCTTGTCCTAAAACCGGGCGCACCCACCAGATTCGAGCTCACCTGGCGGGGGAGGGCTACCCTTTGCTTGGCGACAGCCTCTACGGCGGTCCGGTGTCTGTCGCTCTGAATAAGAATTCACTTCATATCCGCCGACATCTTCTGCATGCCATGCAGCTGGTCGTCCAGCATCCGGAAAGTCAAAAGTCCCTGTCTCTTAACGCTGCTTTGCCTGACGATTTTAAGATGCTCTGGCCAGGATTGGTTTCTCCCCCGGTCTGTTGATGGCTGCCCCTGTTTTCTGTCGAAAATAGACCCTTCCGCTACCATCCAAGGGGGGTACTTCATCTGTTGATTTCGGGGGGACGGTTTTTGATAATTGATGCGATTCGTGTTCTATAAGTCCTAAGGTGATCCGGGATTCCCTATGTGTCAGCATAGTTGTCACCTCTAACTGAACTCTACAATATTAGGGCAGGCCGTTCTTTGTATAGGAATGGGTGACTTTTAGGAGTTGAATATCCGCTGCCAGATGCCACATCCCCAATCTTGATTCTTCGGTTAAATGGATTTATTGTCTTAGGGTAATAGTTTTTTATTTAGATTTTCCTTTTTGATACTTTAGGTAGCTATGTAAAGACCAACCCATGATGATGCCAATGGCAAGCAGAAGAAACATAAGTAGAGATAGGGATATTTGGATGGACCAGATCAGGAACTGGATCTCGACGATAACTACATTTTGAACTATGAAGAGAACAGCAAAGCCAGCAAGAATTAGAATGGGCAACAACTTATAATTCATTAAGTCCTCTTCTCTAGCAAATTAGAGTAAGCCCAATGTGCGTCTAGCGATTTAAGCTAAGCAAATGGTCTTCTGCTGCGATCGGCAGAGTGAAATTAAAGATGCTCCCCTCGCCAAGTTTGCTCTCAACCCATATATGTCCGCCATGACCTTCCACCAGCAACCTGCAGATATACAGACCTAGACCGACCCCGCTGGAAGCTTGGAGCCCTTTGACCTGAAAGAACCGCTTGAAAAGGCGAGAACAATCTTCGGGGGCGATCCCTTTTCCTTGATCGATGACAGATATTGCGATTTCACTGCCCATCTTCCGAGCCTCGATAATCACTTTGCTCTCAGCTGGTGAGAACTTGAGAGCGTTACTGACAAGATTCAACAATATGCGCTCCAGCCGCGCAGGGTCTGCCGAAACGGCCGGCAGTCCCTGGGGAATTCGTGTCGCCAACCGATTTAAAGTTATGGCCTTTTGGGAGTTTTGCAGAAAAGACCACACAAAGTTTTCTAACTCGATCGGTTCTTGCCTTAGAGAAACCTGCCCGCCTTCAATGCGTGAGGTCTCCAGAAGATCCTCAATCATGGCGTTCATTTTTCCCGCGCCATCTAGAATCTCTTCGACGTTAAGCACAACACTGCCCTTGACGTCGCCCTGCCGAAACGCTTCCTTTAGCAGTTCTGCATGCCCTTGGATTACCGTGAGCGGTCCACGAAGATCGTGCGCTACTGTATGGTGAAAGGCGAGGTTGTGTTCCTGGAGTTCCTGCTGTTCGGAGAAATCGGTGATGACCCCGACTATTCCGTCAAAATGCCCATCGGCATCGAAGAGCGGCGCCGCATTGGTGGAAGTCACGATCCTCTCTCCATCGGGCCGCTCGATGACCAGTTTCATGCCATAGACAGACTTGGTTTCCTGCAAAACCCTCTTGAAGGGAATCTCCTCACTGGGAAGGGGGTCGCCCTTTAGCGTGGAGAACTTCCATTCTGCCTGGTCAAAGGTTCGTTGGAGAATCAGTTCACGGGAAACCCCCAGGATTCTTTCGGCAGCGGCATTGGCATACGTATACCTCCCCAACTTGTCCAGGGTCACAACTCCGTCAGTGGTGGTTTCCAGAATCCTTTTAAATTCGCCGCCCCGGACAATCTTTGACAGGTCTTCGTCAGGCTTTCCAGGTTTTTGACCCATTAAGCACCTCGTGTTCTCAAAGAAAGATTGGTTTGCAAATGCTCCCGGACCGATCTGTCTCAACGCCTTCTCCGCCGCCCCTGACAATGAATAGGGAAGCTTTCATTTCAAAATATACCGCTTGCTGATGGTTCGGAAATGGTAGCCGTAAATCGCCAGGGTCACGGCCTGGGCAAACAAATGGGGCCGATTGAAAAGGGTCCAGAGCATGGTCTTCCAGAAATAAAGACGCTCCTTGCCCAGAATCCCTAGGCGGTAAAGGGAATGGAACAGCGCCATCTTGTAGTGAAAGCTCAGCGCGGGTTGAACCTTGGGCGGACGGTATTCCTGCAGAAAGGCCTTGACGCGCTGATAATAGTTTTTGGGGGAGTAGATGTTCCGCAGGATATTTTTATACCCCTCCTGCAAGGCCTCAAGGCTCATGACCGGGATGATGTTGGTTGAAATGCTGACGTTGTCCCCTGTCGCATCAGAGATCAGGCGATCTTCCCGTTTCAGGCGTTCATAGAGCCTCGTTCCAGGCAGCGCCTGAAGCTGGCCGACCATCGCCGTGACGATGCCGCTTTCCTGAATAAAATCGATTTGCCTCTGAAAAATGTCGGGGGTGTCGCTGTCGAAGCCGACAATGAATCCGCCCTGCACCTGCAATCCCGCCCGCTGAAGCCGCTTGACATCCTCAACCAGGTTTCGGCCCTGGTTGTGAACCTTTCCCGATTCGGCAAGGCTGGCCTCGTTGGGCGTTTCGATGCCGATAAAGACCGTGTCAAACCCGGCATCGACCATCATTTCAATCAGTTGCTCGTCGTCGGCCAGATTGATGGAGGCCTCGGTGTAGAAAGAAAGCCCGCCCCGGCTCGTCTGCCATTCGATAAGGGCAGGCAAGAGATCATTCTTGAGTTGCTTTTTGTTGCCGATGAAGTTGTCATCGACAAAGAAGACGCTTCCCCGCCACCCCTTTTCGTAGAGGCTATCCAGTTCGGCAAGGATCTGGGCAGTGCTCTTGGTGCGGGGGTGGTGACCGAACAGCGCCGTCACGTTGCAGAATTCGCAATGGAAAGGGCAGCCCCGCGAAAACTGCAGACTCATGGCGGCATAGCGCCGCATGTCCGCCAATTCCCACAAAGGAACGGGCGATGTCTGGAGATCGGCGAATTCGGAAGTCGCATAGACGCGCCTGGCCTTCCCTTTTGCCAAATCGGCCAGAAACAGGGGCAGGGTCAGTTCCCCCTCGTTCAGCACGAAATGATCGACCTCCTCGAACTGCTCATGTTCGGCCGTAAAAAGCGGCCCTCCGGCAATAATCCGGACCCCGGCTTTTCTGCACCGGGCAATGACCTGACGGGTCGCCTCCCTTTGCACCAGCATGGCGCTTACAAACACCGCGTCAGCCCACTTCAGGTCCTTCGCGGTAAGCTTGGTGACGTTCAGGTCGACCAGACGCTTGCCCCAATCAAAGGGCAGCATCGCCGCAACCGTAAGAAGCCCCAGTGGCGGCGAGGAGGCTTTTTTGTGGGCCAACTTCAGCGCGTGTTTAAAACTCCAGAAGGTATCTGGAAACTCAGGATAGATAAAAAGGATGTTCAT
>JAQYWA010000452.1 GCA_030145265.1 Desulfuromonas sp.
GAAGTCGGTTTGCCGCGCAAGAGCTGGGTTCAGAGGCTGTTTGGCAGCTTACTCCCTTAGGTGGTTTAGCTTGCTCCCTCAGGGGGGTTATTGTTAATTCGGTCAGCTCCACAAAAAGAATGATGGATCTGATTGAGCAGGAGCAGTTATGAGCTCGATTCTCAAGGCACTGAAAAAAGTAAACAAAGAAAAAAGCACGCTTCAGGGTGGAACGTCGCCGATTGCCAGGGAGATTCTTAACGATATTTCTCGCCCGGAGGGAAGGGTCGGTTCGCGCAGTCGCCTGCCGCTGATTTTCCTGTTTCTTCTCGCCGGTGGTGTCCTCGGCGGGGTGCTGTTGATGCGGGACGCGGAAATTACCCCGGTGCAGACTGTACAAGACGTCGCTGAAACGGCACCGGTTGTAGCATCTGAAACGGTACCGGTTGCGACACCTGAAGCCCCTGTCGAACCGCCTGTTGTTGCGTTGGAGCAAGTCGAACCGCCGCCTGTTCCGGTCGTTGAAGCTGTTGCTGAAACGCCACTGCCGCCGGTAGATGCCGGCCCGGGACCGCTTGAAATTGCTGAAGAGATTGTACTGACCACCCGGGATGCGACAGCTGCGCTCAAGGATACCGCGACCACCCTGCGGGATACCGCCGATGCGCTGAAAAACAAGGTGATCATCTCGTCACAGCCAGCCATTGACCGGTCTGTTGGTGATGAGAAAGACGCCGTTTCTGTCGTAGCGAGCCGGGCGCCGATTACCCCTGTTGCCGTCGCCCGTCCGCGCCCGTCAGCCGCCGCGAGGCCTGCTTCTGGGTCAACTTCGGTGCCGGTTTCGAGCGCTTCCCGAACTCCTGGATGGCACCTGAGTCAGACCGAGAATCTACCGGCACCTGAACTGAGTGTCAGCGAAATTCACTGGCGCCCGCTGGCCAAGGATCGGCTTGCGGTGGTTAATGACCTGCCGGTACTCGAAGGGGTCGATATCGAGGGCGCCCGGGTTGATCGGATTTTCAAAGATCGGATCCGGTTTGTCGTCAATGGGCGCTATCTTGAAGTCAAGGTCAACTCCGAACCTGCCCCTTAATTCTCAAAACGTCCACGTCACAACGGCTGCGTCACAGGTGAGGGGGGCATGTACAGCCCCTTTTAGGACTCACCTCAAGCCACCTGCTATGCAGGTGGTCCGTTACTTAGTTCGAAGCCGCCCATCCTTCCATCCCCTCATCCAGCCATAAATAGTCGGCGTCCTCTGCTGTGGCGCTGAAACGGTCCACGCGCCCTGCGATCTCGGGCAGAATCACCCTGTTCGGTGTTGCCACGGCATCCATGCGGCTCGGTATACCGTGTTTCCAGCTATGTCCGCTCCCCGCCAGCACAATGGTCGTTGATCTGGGCTGTGCTTCCAGGTGTTGCGACAGGTTCTCGGCCATGGCGATATCCCAGAGCAACTGGGCTTCGCAGAAATACAAGAACGACTCGGCGTGTCCGCCATGGTCGCCCATCGCCCGCCGGATGTAATTCATGTAGGCGGGGTCGATCGTGCAGGCCACCTTTTTCAGGGGTTTGCTCTGTTGTTCGGAGAGAGATGCAAAGCCTTCGGTGGCGACCTGCCTGGTGATTTCCCGCGAAATATTCAAACCTGCCATCGGTATCTTGAAGGCCCTCGCATAGACAAAAATCTCCCGGTACTTTGGCCACATGCTCCAGTTCTGATTGTATATTTCGACGAAGTTGCGCTCCGGTATACGACTGTCGATCCACTGGTCAAGCGTCTGCTGGTTCTCTTTGCTAAACATTTCGAGGCCAATCGACAGCTCGGTTCCGGTTTTGCGCAAGGCATCGAGGACGGCCAACTGGGCCTGGTGATGCCCATCGTGGTTGTGAAGTTCGCCCACGAACACCACCTTGGCATCCTTCAGATCTTTGATCATCTCCTCGAAGCTGATTGCC
>JAQYWA010000048.1 GCA_030145265.1 Desulfuromonas sp.
GCTGTAGCCCTCCCCGCAAGGGTCGTGAAAGCGAGCCGGGTTCCCCTGGCAGAAAACGCCGATCAGGGACCGGACCTTGTTGGGATTGCGGATATTGAACGCCGGATGGGCCAGCAACCGACGGACTTCGGCAAGGGTATCCGGGCGCCGCGAGCTGGCCTGCAGCATGAACCACTTGTCGAGTACCAGCGGATCCTGAGCCCACTTCTGGAAAAAGGCTTCGAGGGCCTTGGACCGCTGAACGCTGTCGCTGTGCACCAGGCAGCCCAGCGCTGCCAGCACGTCCGTCATATTATCGGCGGTTTCGAACTGCTCAAGGCAGAGGGAGAGCGCCGCCGCATCATCCAGACGCATCAGGTAGGCCAGGCACAGGTTTTTCAGGCTGCGGCGACCGATGGCGGCCGGCGAAAGCTGGTAAGCTCCGATCTCCCGGCAGCGCCGGTAAACGTTGAGCAGATCATCCTGCAGTCGCTCGGCCAGTTGCCGACGCAAAGTTTCGCGAGCTTCGTGGATAGCTCCCGGGTCGATCACGGTCAGCTGCTCGCCGAGGTAAGTCTCGGTCGGCAAGGTCAGAGCCAGGGCCAGCAGCGCCGGGTCGCTGCGTTCGTCACGCAAGGTCTTGGCAAACGCCTCAACGAACGGTTCGTCAAGAGTCGGCACCTTCCCCTGCTGCAGGCTCTTCACCTGCCGCAGCAGCACCCGGCAGGCGAGCTGCTGGCCGGCCTCCCAGCGGTTGAAGGAATCGCTATCGTGAGCCATGAGAAAAGCCAGATCGGCGTCCTGCCAGGGCACCGACAGCCGTACCGGGGCCGAAAAGCCCCGCAACAGCGACGGCACCGGCCGGCAGGGGACGTCAACGAAACGGAAGCTCTCCGCTTCTCCCCGCAACTCGAGCACACGGGTGCCGGCGGCAATCGCCCCCGCTTCCCCCGCGAGGCGCAGCGGGAGGTCACAACCGTTGTCGCCGAGCAGGCCGACAGCCAGCGGGATGTGAAACGGCTCCTTCTGCGCTTGGTCCGGGGTCGCTGGGCAGCTCTGGCGGACGGTCAGCACAAAGGTTCGCGCCGCGCTGTCGTAATCGGTTTCAACCTGCAGCTCGGGGGTACCCGCCTGGCTGTACCAGCGGCGGAACTGGTCCAGATCGAGGCCGCCGGCCTCGGCCATCGCCTGCAGAAAATCGTCGGTGGTTACCGCCTGACCGTCAAAGCGCTGCAGGTACAACCGCAGCCCCCGGCAAAAGCCCTCTGGGCCGAGCAGGGTGTGGTACATGCGGATCACCTCGGCCCCCTTGTTGTAGACCGTGGCGGTGTAGAAGTTGTTGATCTCCACGTACGACTCGGGGCGCACCGGATGGGCCATCGGTCCGCCATCCTCGGGAAACTGAGCGTTGCGCAGCAGGCGCACGTCCTCGATGCGCTTGACCGCAGCCGAGCCCATGTCGCTTGAGAACTGCTGATCGCGGAAAACGGTCAGTCCCTCTTTGAGGCTGAGCTGAAACCAGTCGCGACAGGTGACCCGGTTGCCGGTCCAGTTGTGAAAATATTCGTGACCGACAACCCCTTCGATCCCCTGGTAATCGGCGTCGGTGGCGGTTTCTGGGCGAGCCAATACGTACTTGGAATTGAAGACGTTGAGCCCCTTGTTCTCCATCGCCCCCATGTTGAAATCGTCGACGGCAACGATCATGTAAATATCCAGATCGTATTCCAGGTCGAAGGTTGTCTCGTCCCAGGCCATGGCTTTCTTCAGCGAGCGCATGGCGTGGTCGCACTTTTCCCGGTTGCGTTCCTCGACGAAGATCTGCAGCGCCACTTGCCGTCCGGAACAGGTGGTGAACAGGTCGTCAATCCGGACCAGGTCGCCGGCCACCAGAGCGAACAGATAGCTCGGCTTTTTGAAGGGATCTTCCCAACGCGCGAAATGACGCCCCCCGTCGAGTTCGCCCTGCTCGACCAGGTTGCCGTTGGAGAGCAGCACGGGATAGCGGCCGCGATCGGCAACGATGGTCGTGGTGAAACGAGAAAGCACATCGGGGCGGTCGGGGAAATAGGTGATCTTCCGGAAACCTTCGGCCTCGCACTGGGTGCAGAAGTTGCCGCTCGACTTGTACAGCCCCTCAAGGGAGGTGTTGTCCTGCGGCCGGATCTCTGTTTCGACCAGCAGGGTGAAGGCGTCCGGAACTTCGGCGATACTGAGGGTTTCGCCGCGGACAAGGTAATCGCCGGGAGTCAGGTCACGGTCATCGAGACTTAAGCGCCTGAGCGCGAGGTCGCGGCCGAAGAGCTGCAGAGTATGCTCGGACGAGGCCGCCGCCGGATTGCGCCGGGCGGCTAAACGTGAAGTAACAACGGTGATTGCCTCACCCAGCTCAAAATGGAGATCGACGGATTCAATCAGGTAGGTCGGCGGGGCATAGTCCTTCAGAAGCACCGCCCGGTGGTCACGGTCTGGCATTGGCTGCATTCTCTCTCACTCAATCCGGCACAGCCGGCATTTTAAATCACACGGCCCCGCAACGCCGTCAATACGACAGGGGGCTATTTACATAGTGGCCACACTGACCCGATTGCGCCCGTTTTTTTTCGACTGATACAGGGCGCGGTCGGCGGCATCGATCAGCTGCGACTTATCGGTGGCCGCCATTCCCGGCTCGTAGGTAGCCAAACCGATGCTGACGGTAATTTTCACCAGACTCTCGTCGATTTTCGTCTCCATCTGCTCAACCTTGCGCCGCAGGCGCTCGGCGAACACCTTGCAGCCGCCGGCGTCGGTCATCGGCAGAATCACCGCGAACTCTTCGCCGCCGTAGCGGGCCACCACGTCCGAGGTGCGCATACTCTCCTGGACCAGCGTAGCCAGCTTGCGCAAAATCAAATCGCCGCCGGGATGTCCGTAGGTATCGTTGACCAATTTAAAATGATCGATATCGAACATCATCAGCGACAGGACACTGCCGTAGCGAACGGTGCTGCTCATATCCCGGGTCATCAGCTCCTGAAAATAGCGATGGTTGTAGAGCCCGGTCAAACCGTCGCGAAAGGCCAACTCGCGCAGCTTGGTGTTGGCCTCCATCAGCTCGCCGGCCAGCCGTTCGGCCTTTTCCTTGGCCTGTTTGAACTCCATGACCAGCTGCTCGTAAGACAGGTTGAGGCGCCGCAACTCCTCGTTGGCTTCCTGCAACAGCTGAGAAAAGGGCTTCATGTTGCCGGGGTCGATCTCGAAGCTGGAGAGAATCTCGATGCACTTCTCCGCCACCGAGTCGACCATGGCGTCGATCCGTTCCTCCTCGATCTTGAACCGCTCAACCAGTTCCAGCTTCAGTTCCTGCACCCGTTCGGCGCTGCGGGAACCGTGGTAAACCGAGGCGAGCAGGGCCGACCAGCGCAGCAGGTCGGCCTGCATGCGCTGGTCGTCGGTACATTCACCGTCATGATGGTGACGGATCGGACCATAGATGTTTTCCGGCAGACCCCACTCCTGCAGCAGTTCGGCGCCGATCTCCTGGTGATCGAAACCGAATACTTTTCTTTCCACCTCGGTGACCGGGGCGCCGGTGACCTTCTTCTCGTCGAGCACCTGCAAGTAATCAAGGGGCCGGCACAGGAACATGATCAGGATACCGATATCCTGCAACAGGGCGCAGACAAAGATGTCGTCATTCTTGTAGCGCAGCAGCTTGGAGAGCAGTTCCGCACCGACGGCACAGGTCACCGACTTTTTCCAGAAATATTCGAAGCTGAAGCCCTCGCCCTCGTCGCCCCGCACTTCCTTGGCGATAACGAAAGAGAGCGCGATATTCTTGAGGACATCGACGCCCAGAACCGACAGGGCTTTCTCGATGGTGTCGACCTTGTTCGGCAGGGCATAATATGAAGAGTTGGCGACCTTGAGCATCTTGGCGGTCAGCGCCGGGTCGGCCGAAACAATCCGCGACAATTCTGCAAATGACGAATCGTCCTGCTTGACCGCCTCCAGAATCCGCACGGCAATGGCTGGCGGCGAGGGCAGCTTGACATTGTCCTTATTGAGTTCTTTCAGTCTACCCATGTCGCTTTTCCGGAGGAGAGAAGGGCACATACACTGGCGCAAGACAAAAGCGAATTCTAAACATACCAAATTCTTGCCGGGCTGACCACGGAAAGTTTCGACCGACAGCACGCTGCAAGAGATGAGGATATGCCCCGAAAAAAACTATTTCAGACCAAAACGCTTCTGCACCTCGGCCGGAGCATCGTCATAGTGGGAAAATTCCATAGTGAAGGTCCCCCGCCCCTTGCTCGCACTGCGCAGTTCGGTCATGTAGCCGAACATCTCAACCAGGGGAACCCTGGCGCGGATCACCTCAATGTCGCCACGGGAATGCATGCCGTCGACCCGGCCGCGCATCTGCTGCAGCGAACCGAGCACCTTGCCGGCATATTCCGCAGGCACGGTCAGCTCGAGACTCATAACCGGCTCCAACAGCATCGGCTGACCTTCGCGGGCGGCCATCACCATACCGCGCTGGGTGGCGGCCCGCAGACCGAGCTCGGTGGTCACCCCCGGCACAAACGGCGCTTCCGCGACTTCGATCGACAGGTCGGTGAGAGGATAACCGGCCACCGGCCCTCCGGCACAGACCGCGTCCAGCCCCTGCCGCAGCACCTGGCGAAACTCCGCCGGCAACGGGGAGGCTTCCTCCTCGGGCAGACCCACCCGCAGCCCCTCGCCACGCGCCAGTGGCGTCAGCCGCAGCAGCACCTCCCCCTCTTGCACCTTGCCGTCGATCTCGCGATGAAACCGCTCGCGCCACTCGGCGGCCCGACCGAGGGTTTCCCGGTACACGACCTGGGGCCGACCGGTCTTGACCTCGACCCCGAAATCCCGGGCCAGCCGCGTGGTGATCACTTCGAGATGCAGTTCGCCCATGCCGACCAGAATGGTCTGCCCGGTTTCCTCATCCTCCCTGACCTTGAAGGTGGGATCTTCCCACTGCAATTTCTCCAGTGACGGCAGCAGTTTGTCCCGGTCATCTGCCCCCTTCGGCTCGACCGCCAGCGAAACCACCGGCTCGGGGCAGGACAGTCCGGACAGCAGCAGCGGATGATCGCTGCGACAGAGCGTGTCTCCGGTCAGTACACTTTTAAGCCCGGCCACAGCGACGATATCCCCTGCTCCCGCTTCGTCGAGACGCTCGCGACGATGGGCATGCATGCGAAACAGTCGGGCGACTTTTTCATGGCAGCCCCGATTGCTGATCCAGACCGCTTCCCCGGCCCTGAGTGTGCCGGAATAGATCCGCAGATAGGTGAGCTTGCGTCCCTCGTCGGAAAGCACCTTGAAGGCCAGGGCGCACAACGGCCCCTTCAGATCGCTCGCCAGCGGCTCTTCGAGCTCGAGTTGCTGCGGATGGCGCGCCAGCGCCGGCGGCACATCGAGGGGCGAGGGCAGAAAATACCCGATCGCTTCGAGCAGAGGCTGAATACCCTTGTTCCGCAACGCCGAACCGAGCAGCACCGGAAACAACTGGCACTCAAGAGTGCCCCGGCGCATGGCCGCCAGCAGCCGCGAAGCTTCAACCGGCCGCCCTTCAAGAAAATCGGCCAGGATGCTGTCATCCCAATCGGCCGCCGCCTCAACCAGCGCCTCCCGGGCAGTCGCGACCTCGTCAGCCAGTTCCTGCGGAATGGCATCGGCATGCACGGTGACCCCCTGGTCAGTTTCATCGAACAGCAGGGCCTGGCCGGAAACCAGGTCAACCACCCCGGAAAAGCTGCCTTCCTGGCCGATCGGCAACTGCAGCAGCACCGGTCGGGCCTGGAGACATTGCGACATCTGCTCGAGCACGGCCCGGTAGTCGGCGCCGATGCGGTCCATCTTGTTGATCAGGCAGATGCGCGGCACCCGGTAGCGGTCGGCCTGGTGCCATACCGATTCGCTCTGCGGCTGCACCCCCTCGACGGCACTGAAAATGGCTACCGCACCATCAAGCACCCGCAGTGAACGCTCGACCTCGATAGTGAAATCAATATGTCCCGGGGTGTCAATCAGGTTGATCCACAACTGCTTCCAGCGACAGCTGGTATTGGTCGCAGTGATGGTGATGCCCCGCTCCTTTTCCTGGTCCATCCAGTCCATGGTGGCGGAACCGTCATGCACCTCGCCCATTTTATGAATTTCGCCGCAATAATAGAGAATCCGCTCGGAAACCGTGGTTTTCCCAGCGTCGACATGGGAGATGATCCCGATATTGCGAACAGACTGCTGTTCCAGATTCATGCGTCACCTCGAAAAACTATAATGAACTCTGGATAGTATACCCCCTATACCCAGCCAGGCAAGGGTAGACCGGATCGTCGGACTCAGGTCGGATCGTACTGGAAGACCAGGCGCTGACCGTCGTAGGCCAGTTCCGTGCCGACCGGCATCAAGCGGGCATGCCGTGAATAGTCAACGTCGTGACTGAGATGGGTGAGAATGGTCCGGCGGGCACCGATCCGCTCGGCGAGGGCCAAAGCCTGGGGGATATTCAGGTGGCTGGCATGGGGCTTGAAACGCAGGCCGTCGATGATCAGGATTTCGATCCCGGCAAGATCAGCCAGGGTCGTTTCAGGAATGGAACTGCAATCGGTGAGATAGGCAAAGGGGCCGATGCGGTAGCCGAGCGAGCGGCCGGGACCATGCAGCAGGGGCAGAGGGGTGATTTCGAGGCCGAACAGGGTAAAAACGTCAGCAACGACATGCGGCTGCAGGCGGGGCCGGTAGCCCGGTTCGTCGCCGTCGTCGAAAATGTAAGCGAACACCCGGCGCAGCACCTCAAGGTCCTCGCGGGATCCGTGAATGGGTATCGCCTCGCCAGAGGCCAGGTTAAAGGGGCGCAGGTCATCGATGCCGTTAACATGGTCGGCATGGGTGTGGGTGTACAGCACGGCATCAACTCGGGTGATCTTTTCGCGCAGGGCCTGTTGCCGCAAGTCGGTGGAAGTATCGATCAGGATGTTGCGGCCGGCGAACGAAACCAGGATGCTGCAGCGGGTTCTCTGGTTCTGCGGCGCAGGCGAGGAACAGACGGGACAGGAGCAGGCGGGCACCGGCACCCCGGTACTGGTGCCCGAGCCGAGGATGGTCACCGTGATCCGTCGGCCGCTCATGCCTTAAACGCGCCGACCTCTTCACCCAGGGCCGCGGTCTGCTCGGTGAGGGTCTCTACGACCTGGTCAAGCTCGGCAGTCCGCAGGGCGTTGTTTTCAGCGACTGAACGCAGGCTGGAAACCGCTCCGAGCACCTGGCTGACTTTCTCGGTCTGCTGTTTGGTCGCCTCGTCGATACGCTCAATCATGAGGCTGATATTTTCCATACTGGCGTTGATCTGGCGACTCCCCTTGGCCTGCTCAGAGGTACTCAGCTTGCCGTGCGAGGCAATCGAACGCATCGCCTCGGCCGCCTCAGCCAGTTGTTGGCTACCGGCAGTCTGCTGCTTGATCGCCGCTGAAATCTGTCCGAGCATCGAAGCAATCTGGTTGATCGAGCTGGTGATCTGCTGGCTGCCACGGGCCTGCTCCTGGGTGGCGCGAACAATGCCGCGGACCTGTTCCGTCGATTTCAGGGTGCTGTTGCGAATTTTCTCCAGCGCTTCACCAGCCACCCGGGACCGGGAAACTTCCTGATGAACCCGCTCACTGCTGGTATCCATGACCGTGACCGCGGCCTGAACCCCATCCTGCAGGCTGCCAATGATACCGGCAATCTCCCGGGTCGAAACCGCTGTCCGCTCAGCCAGTTCGCGAATCTCATCGGCGACCACGGCGAACCCCTTGCCGTGCTCCCCGGCCTGAGCGGCGATGATGGCCGCATTCAGTGCCAGCAGACTGGTCTGGTCGGCCACATCGTCGATCACGTTGAGAATCTTACCGATTGCGCTGGACTGCCGGCCGAGATCGCGAACCACGGTGCTTGCGCTATCGACCATTTCGCGAACATCACCGATTCCCCGGATCGACTCATCCACCGCCTCCTTGCCCTTCTGGGAATCACTGGCGGCCTCTTCGGAAAGGGCGCTGGTGGTTTCAGCATTCTCTTCGATTTCTTTGATAGCAGCGTCCATCTGGGTGATGGAAGAAGCGGTCACCTCGGTGGAAGATGCCAGAACTTCAATATTTTCCATGATCTGCTGGCTGGAAACCGACATCTCATTGATCGAGCTGGAAACCTCATCCACGGTGACGAACAGGTTTTCCATCTGGTCGGCGATTTCCTCGATGGTCGACCCGAGTTCGAGGGTTGCCGAGGAGCTTTCCTCGACCGCATCGACCAGCGAACCGGTACTTTCAGCGACACCGCCGAGAGTCTGCTCGATCCCCTGGATGGCCACATAAGATTCGTCGATGGAACGAGACTGGTGTTTGACGCCTTCGTTGACCTGGCTCGACGACACACGGATTTTCTTGGCGGCCCCACCCAGATCTTCGCGAACCACCAGGATCCTGCGCACCATCACCTGCAGTCGCTCGAGAAACCGATTGAAGTTCTGGGCTAGTTCGCCGACCTCGTCATTTGACTCGACAGTCAGGCGACTGGTCAGGTCCCCCTCACCTTCGGCGATCTCCTTGAGGTTGTTCACCACCACCGCCAACGGCCGCACCACACTGCGGGAAATGGCCACACCGATCAGAATCGCCAGAGCGCCAACGCCGATCAGGATGGCGACAAACAGGTCGCGCATGTGCTTTTGCGAGGCCACCAGCTCCGAACGGTCCAGAGCCATCAGCATTCCCTCGCCATGGTCGTTGAGGAGAGAATGATAAATGCTGAACGGCGTATCGCCCAGTTTGGCCTTCCAGTTCTCGCGCCCGGCATAATCCTCTGGCTTCAGTGCCCGGAGTTCAGAAGAAGACGCGGACAACTGACCGGCTTGGCTATAGAAGGCGATTTGCGAACCGGCAATCTCCTGGATTTTTTTCGCATAGGTATCATCCAGGAAAACGGCGCCAACCAGGAACCCGATCGGCTTGGTGTGGAACCGGATCGGGGCCACCGTCACAATTGCCGCCTGCCCGGCAACATTTTCAAGCCCGCTCGCCTCGGCACCAGCCATGGCCGCCTGGACCACGGGGTGATCCTTGAGATCGCCGACGACAAAGCCTTCACCCTCCAGATTGAGGCTGCTGCGCAACATCCCCCCTTCGGCGTTCAGCACCTGAATCAGGTCAAAGTGGAATACCTTCTGGGCCTTCTCGATAACCGTGCCGATATCGAGCATTTCTTCGGGGGAGCTGGCAAAATAGATGGAGTTGACCAGATCCGGGGTCTGGCTGGTCAAGCGAATATAATTGGCCGCTTCTTTCTCCGAGTACTCAATGGTCTTGCGCACAAAACCGGCCAGCTCGTCAGCCCGCAAATCCATGGTTCGAGCAAGTTGGCCTTCAACTGAAGTGGAAAGGATCAGCAGGGCGACCACCAGCGGTAGCACCGAAAGACCTACCAGGGCCAGCAGAATTTTCCAACGCAGACTCAGAGATTTAAACATCGCAGCACACTTTCTTACGGCTAAAGGCTCAGAATAATCGCCTCCCGGCAATTCATTCCCCTTGCATAAAAACCATTAAATCAGCCATTTGCAGCAAAATAGCACTTTTTAACCTCGGCAGGCAACCGTTAATCCCGAAAACCGGGGAATGTCAATAAATTGCCTCAGCCGGATTTTGTTCTTCCACAGCAAGAAATGTTCCGCACAAACCTGAATGAATCCCAGTTCATCCCCTTACGAGCACCGGTTTCGACGCAAAAAAACAGCAGCCGCACCGGGATCGACCGGTGTGACTGCTGTCGGTGGAATAATGCAAGGTTCGGCAAAGAACCGAAACCCGCCGGTCAGATCGGTCGCCGGCTCTTGCCCTGCTTGTA
>JAQYWA010000453.1 GCA_030145265.1 Desulfuromonas sp.
GCCCCGTGGCGACCAGCCGCAGGCGATCAAGGAGCTGGTCGAGGGAATCACTCGCGGCGATAAGCACCAGGTGCTGCTCGGGGTTACCGGTAGCGGCAAGACCTTCACCATGGCCAACGTGGTCGCGCAGGTACAACGGCCGACCCTGGTGCTGGCCCACAACAAGACGCTGGCCGCCCAGCTCTATGGCGAGTTCAAGGAGCTTTTCCCCGACAACGCCGTCGAGTATTTTGTCTCCTATTACGACTACTACCAGCCGGAAGCCTATGTTCCTTCCACTGACACCTTCATTGAAAAGGATTCCTCGATCAACGAGGAGATCGACAAGCTGCGCCACAGTGCCACCCGCAGCCTGCTCTCAAGGAAAGACGTTCTGATCGTCGCCTCGGTCTCCTGCATCTACGGTCTCGGTTCGCCGGAGGCCTATTTCGGCATGCTGGTTGGGCTCGAAGAGGGGCAGGAGCTTGATCGCAACGATCTGCTCAAGCGATTGGTGGAAATCCAGTACCAGCGCAACGACATCGATTTCCATCGCGGCACCTTCCGCGTGCGCGGCGACACGGTGGAAATTTTTCCCGCCTACGAGGAGGATCGGGCGATCCGGGTCGAGTTCTTCGGCGATGAGATTGAGGCGGTCAGTGAAATCGACCCGATCCGTGGCAAGGTTATCGACCGTATCGGTCGGACTACCATCTTTCCGGCCAGTCACTACGTGGCGACCCGGCCGACCCTGGAGCGGGCGATCAAGGAGATCCAGGACGAATTGCTCGAGCGACTCCAGTACTTTCGGGCCAACAACCAGTTACTCGAGGCCCAGCGCATCGAACAGCGCACCCTGTTTGACATCGAGATGATGGAGGAAATGGGCTATTGCCAGGGGATCGAGAACTATTCGCGCTTTCTCGACGGCCGCGCCGTCGGTCAGCCGCCGGCGACTCTGTTCGACTATTTTCCCGAAGACGCCCTGCTGTTCATCGACGAGAGCCACGTCTCGGTTTCCCAGGTCGGGGCCATGTACCGCGGCGATCGCTCGCGTAAGGAGACCCTGGTCAATTTCGGCTTTCGCATGCCGTCGGCGCTGGACAACCGGCCGCTGACCTTCGAGGAGTTCGAGACCAAGGGGATCCAGACCGTCTATGTTTCGGCGACCCCCGCCGACTACGAACTTGAGAAGGCGCAGGGGGTGGTGGTCGAGCAGATCATCCGTCCTACCGGCTTGCTCGATCCACCCATCGAGGTACGGCCGGCGACGGAGCAGGTCGACGACCTGATCCACGAGATCCGGGCCACCGTCGCCAAGGGGGACCGGGTTCTGGTCACCACTCTGACCAAGCGCATGTCGGAGGACCTCTCTGGCTACTTCGACGAACTGGGGATCCGGGTCCGCTACCTGCATTCGGACATCAAGACCGTCGAGAGGATGGAGATCCTCCGTGACTTGCGTCAGGGGGTCTTCGACGTGCTTATCGGCATCAACCTGCTGCGGGAGGGGCTCGACCTTCCCGAGGTGTCGCTGATCGCGATCCTTGATGCCGACAAGGAAGGTTTCCTGCGCTCGACCCGATCCCTGATTCAGACGTGCGGCCGGGCTGCCCGTAATGTCTCCGGGCGGGTGATCATGTACGCGGACCGCATCACCAAATCGATGCGGGCCTGCCTCGACGAAACCGAGCGCCGCCGCGTTACCCAGATCGCCTACAACGAGCAGCATGGGATTACCCCGGAAACGGTGAAGAAGAGTCTACGCACTATCTTTGATGATGTCGCCGAGAAGGACTACGTCGAGCTGGCGCTGGTGGCCGAGGAGGAAGAGTCTTACCGTAGCCCCGATCAACTGAAAAAGGAGATTGCCCGACTCAAGCAGGAGATGCTCGCGGCTGCCGCCGACCTCGATTTTGAAAAGGCCGTCGAGCTTCGCGATAAAATGCTGGC
>JAQYWA010000454.1 GCA_030145265.1 Desulfuromonas sp.
CTCTACTCCGTCGATAACCAGGGCGGCCCCTGCCGGCTCGGACCGCACCGTGACCAGTGCCCAGTCCGGCTGAAGTTGAAGCTGCAGGCTCTGTCTTTCACCCGCCCCGGTGACCGTCACGGTTTTTTCAAGGGGTTGGTAGCGTTTGAGTTCGAGGCGCAGAGTGTGGTTTCCGGGGGCAAGCGCCAGCTCACGCAGGGGCGTTTCACCGACCGGTTCCCCGTCGACCCATAGGCTGGCCTCGTCGGGGCTGCTGGTCACGTCGACCAGCCCCGGCAGTTTTTCGAAGGTGAAGCGGTAGCTGCCGCCGCGGCCGCTGATCGACACCTCCTCTTCAATCGGCAGATGGCCGCTTTTTTCGGCCTTCAGGAGGTAGCGTCCAGGAAAGCCCAGGTAGCGGTCGCCGAGTCGTATCGCCGGCGGGAAGCCGGACACGGAGAGGCGGTCGGGGGCGGGGGTCAGCGTGATCACCAGGGGTTTGGCCAGCAGGACGAAGGCGACGCAGGCCAGCAGGAGGACAAACAGGGCGATGAGCAGCGGGCGGAACCTGGCGCCGCGCTGCCGGGGGGGCTCCAGAGCCGGGTGGAGTCGCTCTGTCTCCGCCGCCTGTTCGCTTCTTTTGCCAGCGCCTCCGGACGGGGGGGCTGAAGGGGGCGCGTCCTGCGCGGAGCGAAGGAGCCGAATCTCCACCCGTCGGCCTGAGAGTTGCCAGCGGATGAGAAACCCGCCAACGCGGGTCGTGTCGCCGGACTTCACCCACACCGAACCGGTGACCGGATCATCGTTGTGGTAGAGCGAAGGAACCGGGCCGTCATCTGCCGGTTGAAGAAAGAGATGGCTGCGGGACTCGCCGACGTAGGCGACCGTGCCGAGGGGGCCTGGCAGGCGGATATGGGCGCCGTCATCGCTGCCGATCACCAGGGGCAGGCTGTTTTCATCGAGCCGGCGCAGCTCATCCGGCTCGTCCAGTCCGTATATCTCGATCAAACGGTTCAAATCGGCTCCTCGCAGCGCAGGGTAAAGAGCATTTTTTCGGAACCGGAACGCACTTTCAGTATCTGGCGCACATCCCGGAAACCATTGCGACTCCCGGTGGCGGTATAGTCGCCGGTGCGCAGGACCAGTTTTTTTTCATAAAATTTCCCCAGCCGACCCACGTGATAGATCACCACCTCGGTGAGACCGTCCGAAATGAGCACCACCTCGATCTCAAGCTCGGCCTCACGGATAAGCTGGGTCAGCCGAACCAGCTGCGATCTGAGCTGGGGCCCCTGGGGGATCAGTTCGGCGGCCTGGGCCAGGATCGTTCGCGCCTCGTTCAGTGGCCCCTCTTCAAAGAGCCTTTCCGGGCGGGACAGGATCGACTCAAGTCGGCCGTCCAGCTCAATGCGTCGGCTCACCCTTTCTCTGCAGCTGGCGGCAAACGCGGCGCTTGGATCGAGGGTCAGGGCCTGTTCACAGGCGTTTAAGGCCTCGCGCCAGCGTTCGTTCTTTTCGTGGGATTCTTCTTCCTGCCGCAGGGTCTCCAGGTTCCGGGCAAGTTGGGCCCGGTAGAACCGTTTTTTCAGATCGGCCAGGGCGGGGTCGTTGCCCTTCGCCGCCTGCGCCCGTTGCAGGGCGTTTCCGGCTGCGGCTAAGTCCCCTGTGTCCAGCGCCTGCAGGGCTCGGCTCATGGCCTTGCGAAACTGATTGTCGGAAATGGCCGCCCGCACTCGCGCAAGACCCTTCCGTGCCGGTTGGAATTCCGGGTCGAGGGACGTGGCCTCGGAGAAGATCTTCAGCGCCCCCTGGGCATCCCCGGCCCGCTCCTGTGCCTGCCCGGCCGCTACCAGGCGAACAACTTCGGGCAGGTTGGCGGCCCGGCGGAGACCTTTCTGGACCTGTTCGTTATCCGCATCGATGGCAAGCGCTCTCTGGA
>JAQYWA010000049.1 GCA_030145265.1 Desulfuromonas sp.
TCTCGCCGCAAACGGCCAGGGTATCCCCTGCTGCAGGTCTGACCCGAGCGGACAAGCGAACACGACAGGTAATACTCGTCTGCAAAATAACTTGAGACGGACAAATTCCCGTTTTTCCTTCACCATCCCGCCCTTTTATGTTACAAAGCTAATCCGATTTAAAACACCTATTCCTTGCCTGGACCAAGCATAACGGTTAAGATAGGGCGTTTTACTTATCCTGCATCCCGGTGGTGGTTAATGAGGTATTCGAGAGTTTATATAGAATCGGTCGGCTACGAACTGGCGCCGATCGTGGTAACGTCAACAGAGCTGGAGAACCGGCTCAAGCCGATGTACGATGCCCTGCACATCGCCCCGGGACAGCTGGAAGCCCTGACCGGCATCCGCGAGCGACGCTGGTGGAAACCGGGCACGCCGGTTTCACAAGGGGCGATTGCTGCGGCCGAAAAGGCGCTGCAAGGTCGCGACATCGCAGCACAGGATATCGGCGCGCTGGTCTATGCCGGGGTCTGCCGCGAGCACTTCGAGCCGGCCACCGCATGCCAGGTTGCTGCCGCTCTCGGTATCCAGGGCAACGCCGCCGTCTATGACATCTCCAACGCCTGTCTCGGTGTTCTCAACGGCGTACTCGACATTGCCAACCGTATCGAACTCGGACAGATCCGAGCGGGTCTGGTGGTTGCTTGCGAAAGCTCTCGGGAAATCAACGAAATCATGATCAAGCGGATGCTTGATAAACCGTCGATGGAGCTCTTCACCACCTCGCTGGCCACCCTCACCGGCGGCTCGGGGGCGGTGGCGGTTCTGCTCACCGACGGCTCCTTCACCCCGTCGCGCCGCCCGCGCCTGCTCGGCGGAGTGAATGTCGCCGAACCGCAGCACCATGCCCTGTGCCGCTGGGGCCTCACCGCCGAGTCTCCGGAAAACCACGTCCCCTACATGAAAACCGACGCGGTGGCGGTCATGAAATACGGGGTCGAACTCGGCAAAAGAACCTGGGAAGCCTTCATGAACGAACTGGAGCTGACGACGGACCGCGTCAACAAGGTCATCTGTCACCAGGTCGGCGAAGCCCACCAGAAACTGATCCTGCAGACCATCGGCGTCTCGCCGGACAAGGATTTCACCACCTTCGAATTTCTCGGCAACATGGGAACCGTCTCGCTGCCGGTCACCGCGGCCATCGCCAAAGAACGGGACATCCTCCTCCCCGGCGACATCGTCGGTTTTCTGGGCATCGGCAGCGGCCTCAACTGCCTGATGCTGGGGATTCAGTGGTAATGCAAGCATTCTACCCCTTCAAAAGCCACTACCTCGACTTGAATGGCCTCAAGTACCACTACCTCGACGAGGGCAAGGGCGACCCGGTGGTGATGCTGCACGGCAACCCAAGCTGGTCCTTTTACTACCGCGAACTGGTGCGGGAACTGCGTGGCGACTACCGGACAATAGTCCCCGACCACATCGGCTGCGGGTTATCGGACAAGCCGTCCGACTCCTACTATTCCTTCACCCTCAAACAGCGGGTCGACGACCTCGATGCCCTGCTCGAGCACCTCGGCATCCGCGAGCGGATCACCCTGGTGGTGCACGACTGGGGCGGCATGATCGGCATGGCCTACGCTTCCCGCTATCCCGAACGCATCGCCCGGCTGGTGATCCTCAACACCGCGGCCTTTCACCTGCCCAAGAGCAAGAAGCTGCCGCTGGCACTGAAAATCTGTCGTGATAGCCAGCTCGGCGCCTTCCTGATTCAAACCTTCAACGCCTTCGCCCGCTGCGCCGCCCTGGTCGGCTGTAAACGCAAGCCGATGAGCACCGATCTACGCATGGCCTACTGCAGCCCCTATGACAGCTGGCATAACCGCCTGGCCACCCTGAGGTTTGTTCAGGACATCCCGCTGCAACCGGGAGATGCCAGCTACGACCTGGTCAGCGAGGTTGATAACGGCCTGCACCGCTTTGCCGATCGGCCGATGGCGATTTTCTGGGGCGAAAAGGACTTCGTCTTCGACCACCATTTCCGCGACGAATGGCAACGGCGCTTTCCCGAGGCCGAAGTCCATTCATACCCCGATGTCGGCCACTACATCCTCGAGGATGCCGGCGACCTGGTAATCCCGCTTATTCGGGAATTTCTCAAACAACATCCCCTCAAGACCGAACCGGCATGGAAAAACCAACGCTGAACAACATCGCCGCCCACCTGCCGATCATGGCCCGGCTACAGCCCCACTCCCCGGCAGTCTACTTTCCCCAAGGGCGTGACCGCCGCGGTCGGGTCTGTTACACCCACTACACCTTTTCCCAGCTTGACCGGGAGAGCAATCGAATTGCTCACGGATTGGAGACCATCGGCATCCGCCGCGGTATGCGCACGGTACTGATGGTTCCCCCCAGCCTCGACTTTTTCGCACTGACCTTCGCCCTGTTCAAGGTCGGCGCCGTGCCGGTGCTGATCGACCCGGGGATGGGGGTAAAAAACCTCAAGGCCTGTCTCGAAGAGGCGGCGCCCGAAGCCTTCATCGGCATCCCCAAGGCCCATGTCGCCCGCCTGCTGCTCGGTTGGGGCAAGGAAACGATCCGCACCCTGCTCACCATCGGTCCGCGCCTGTTGTGGGGCGGCAGCACCCTGACGGAACTCGTCAATCCATCCGAAAACGCGAGCGACTACCCGATGGCGGAGACTGTTGCCGAGGAAACCGCGGCCATCCTCTTCACCAGCGGCAGCACCGGAGTGCCCAAGGGAGCGGTCTACAGCCACGGCAACTTCTGCGCCCAGGTCGAGATGCTGCGCAACCTGTACGATATCCGCCCCGGCGAGATCGACCTGCCGACCTTCCCCCTGTTCGCCCTCTTTGCCCCGGCGCTGGGAATGACCTCGGTGATCCCGGACATGGATTTCACCCGTCCCGGCTCGGTCGATCCGCGCAAGATCATCGAAGCCATCGAAAGTTTCGGCGTCACCAGCATGTTCGGCTCGCCGGCCCTGATCAACCGGGTCGGCCGTTACGGACAGGCCGGCGCCGTCCAGCTGCCGACCCTGCGGCGCGTCATTTCCGCCGGCGCGCCGGTACCGGCCGCGGTGCTCGAACGCTTCGCCAGCATGCTCGATAAAGACACCCAGATCTTCACCCCCTACGGTGCCACCGAATCGTTGCCGGTCTGCTCAATCGGCAGCCGTGAAATCCTCGAACAGACCCGGCAGCTGACTGATCAAGGCCAGGGAGTCTGCATCGGCCGACCGGTCGCGGGAATCGAACTGCACATCATCGCCATCAACGACGAGCCGGTCGCCACCTGGGACGACAGCCTGAAGCTCGCCGACGGCACCATCGGCGAAATCGTGGTCAAAGGCCCGCAAGTCACCGCGCGCTACTACAACCGCGCCGCATCGACCGAACAGGCTAAAATCCAGGACTCTGCCGGCGGCTTCTTCCACCGCATGGGGGATCTCGGCTATCGTGACGGAGAGGGACGCATCTGGTTCTGCGGCCGCAAGGCGCACCGGGTCGAAAGCTCGGATCAGACGCGATTCACCATCCCCTGTGAAGCGGTTTTCAATACCCACCCGCAGGTGTTCCGCTCGGCGCTGGTCGGCATAGGTAAAACGGGGCAGAAAAAGCCGGTCATCTGTGTGGAACTGGAAAGCGAAATCAGCAAATCGGAGCAGACGCGCATCCGCGAAGAATTGTTTAAAATCGCCGAAGAGCACGGGATAACCAGGGACATCCGCGACCTGCTGTTTCACCCCGCCTTTCCCGTCGACATCCGCCATAATGCCAAGATTTTCCGGGAAAAGCTCGCCGTCTGGGCCGAAAAGGAACTCAAATGAAGGCGCTGGTTACCGGCGGCGGCGGTTTTCTTGGCAAGGCCATTGTCAAGCTGCTGCGCCAGCAGGGTGCCGAGGTCCGATCGTTCTCCCGCAACGAACACCCAGCACTCACCGCCCTGGCAGTCGAACACTGCCGTGGCGAACTGGCCGATGCCGCCGCCGTGGCACATGCCGCGGTGGGGTGTGACATCGTCTTTCACGTGGCGGCCAAAGCGGGGGTCTGGGGACCATACCAGGAATTCTACCAAGCCAACGTCGTCGGCACCCGCAACGTGATCGACGCCTGCCGAGCCAACGGCATCCGCAAGCTGGTTTACACCAGTTCGCCGAGCGTGGTCTTCAACGGCCGGGACATGGAGGGGGTCGATGAGTCCGTCCCCTACCCCGAGCAGTTCGAATCATTCTACCCTCAGACCAAGGCCGAAGCGGAACAGCTGGTGCTGGCGGCCAATAGTGCGGAACTGGCCACAGTGGCCCTGCGCCCCCACCTGATCTGGGGCCCGCAGGACAATCACCTGGTGCCGCGCATTCTCGAACGCGGTCGCAAAAATGCCCTGCGCCGCATCGGCCAGCGCCCCTGCCTGGTCGATACCATCTACATCGACAACGCCGCGTGGGCCCACCTGCAGGCGGCCGAGCATCTCGATATCGGTTCGCAAGTCGCCGGCAAGGCCTACTTCCTGGCACAGGGAGAACCACTGCCGGTCTGGGACGTGGTCGACCGCATCCTCGCAGCTGGCGGACTGCCAGCGGTGACCGGAACCATCCCGCCCAGCCTTGCCTATGCCATCGGTTGGCTGCTGGAAAAAGCCTACACCCTGTTCAATCTCGAAGGCGAACCGCGCATGACCCGCTTTGTCGCCCACGAGCTCTCCACCGCGCACTGGTTCGATCTGGGCGCCGCCCGGCGGGACTTCGGCTACCATCCGCAAGTTTCCTTCGACCAAGGGATGCAGCGGCTCGCCGCCTGGCTCCAGCAGCAGCGGTCAGCCTGACATGCACCATCATCCTGCCCCATGGAGCACTCCAGCAGAGCAGCCGGTACTGGAGCAGGGGAACATCCACCTCTGGCGCTTCCGCCTCGATCTCCCCACCGCAGAAGTCGATCAACTAAAGCAACTTTTGTCCATTGACGAACTAAGTCGGGCCGAACGCCTGCTCGATCCGTTTAAGAGCCGCAGCTTCATCGCTGCCCGCGGCCGCCTGCGACAGATCCTCGCTCGCTACCTCGACATAGCGGCAGAAACCATCCATTTCAGCTATGGAACAAGCGGAAAACCTTCCCTTGACGCCAGCCATACCAGCGACCTGACCTTCAATCTGGCCCATTCCAGTAGCTGGGCTCTGTTGGGCATTGGAAAACGGCATGAGCTCGGCGTCGACCTTGAAGTAATCGACCAGGAGCTGGTCTTTTCCAAAATAGCCGCGCAATTCTTTTCAAAAGAGGAAGTAAGCAGATTGACCGCGATCGCGGAACCACGACGCAGAAGATCCTTCTACCGGATATGGACCCGCAAAGAGGCCTGGCTGAAAAGTCAGGGATGGGGATTTTCCGGTTCGCCGAATAAAATGATCGGTGACCGTCCCGGCAAAGGCTGGCAGAGCCGTAATTTTCCTGTCGGCAGAGGCTGTGTCGGAGCACTCTCTTTCAGCAATGAGGTGGTATCGATCCTGCGCTTTGACGGAGATTGAATTTTACAGGTTCCAGTCCCAATACTGTAGAAAGACTGGAAAATTCCGCATATCCGAAGCTGTACGAGCCCAGGGCTTGAGACTGGTGTAGAAAACGATACCATCCTCCCGATCCCGCCCCAGCTTTTTGTCTACACCAACCCGCCAGTCGAAAGCCCACCAACTCATAAACAGGCGCTCCCAAGGTTTCTGGCTATTTTTGACATAATCATGTCCACTCCCCTCGGTTTGATAGAAAGAAGTTGAAGCGCCGCCCGGCAAGGACAACCCTTCGAGGGTCTTGAGCGGCTTTACCGACATGCCAACCGTTTCATAGCCGAGAGGAAGACGCGAATCAGCCAACCACATGTCCATAATACGATGGGAGCGGTCCTGCAATAGCACCATCAGCCGAAAATAGGTCGGCGAGTTAGCTGCGTAATCAATCAGACCGGGCAGACTTTCGCCATAGACCTTCTGCCTATCCTTGTCCCATCCCGGCGGGAAAGCATCCTCTGGCAGATATGTAGTCGGAACAAAAGTCAGATAACAGCCACAGGTTTGCACGGTGGTGAAAAGAACCGGCTGCCCCGAATCGTTGAGCGTCACCACCAGCAGCAAGCCGACATTATCTCCCCAGCCCAAGTTCGGCGGGAACGGGCCGAACGGAACCTTTTCAAAATGAATTCGATAGGTCAGGTTGGTGTAGACTCCCCGCTCCGTGGTGAATTTGGTCTTGCGGACATAGATGGTCGGCTGACTCCCGTCGACAAAAACCGTTTCCTCGTCCCCATCCATGCGGGCGCTCGGCGTCCCGATGCGATTGTACGACAACTCCGGTTTGTCTACCACGAAGACCGGGGCATGACGGTTGAAATGCCAAGGGTCCGGTTCGAGTGCATACGCCCTTAAACTGTCATCCGGTGGATGTATCGGCAACGAGGTACAGGCGGCAAGGGACAACAGGAAAAAAAGAATTGAAACTTTCAAAATAATTCGCATAAATCACTTTCAGACATGAAGTAGATAAACATAATAACCGACTTGGATGCCCGTATAAAAACAAAATCGGGTTATCCCCTTCGCTCAAGGAACGCGGCCCCCCGAATCGTGGGGCCAGGCTTTCCGACAGGTTCAACCCAACCCTTAAAGCCGCCGGTCCCGGCCGGCAGCCGGGTTCTTTCTTTGCTAGGTCCAAAGAAAGAACCAAAGAAAAGACGGTGGCTGCGCCGCATCACTGTCGCAGCGGGCGCCGGCTCCTGCGGTCACATCAGCAATGGAGAAACAGCGCGACGATTGCGGTGCGGTTCCACCGCCGCAGAGGCTGCGGGTGCCTGGGTCCTGCGGTCGCGTCCACCATTTCAGCAAAGCTGTTGGGTAAAAACCCCATCTTGGGCCAACAGCGTCGCAAATTGGCGGTCAGCTAGAAAGGACACGCGGAGGAGGGAGAGGATATCCGCACCCCTCAAGCCACTCCCTAAGCGACCCGCTCTTTCATGTCGCGCTTCCACCTGCGCCGGCACCCCACTGGTGCCACAGGGCGCCGCCGGCGAAAAAGGAACGGGACCGTCCGCAGGCGCCACCATCCCGCCGCGACAGTCATGCCCCCGGCCGGGGAAGCCGATTTTTGCTTACTTTTTTTGGCGGCTTGCAAAAAGTAAGGCGTCTGGCGGGACGCGACCCGCCGATTTTGGTTTTGGGCTTTGCTCCTGTTTTCGCCTGAAATATAGGGGATCACTGGAGCGAAGTGCATAACCAGAAAACAAAAAAGAAAAGTAATCTGCTACTCCTTGAAAACAACCTCCGCTGACAGGATCATTACCGTCCTTCACAGGCACCCGGTAAACAGTCTAGCCCATACCCGATCGGATGCTAATATATTACCCGGAAGTATTCCCACGTACATAGCGTGCACTCATGATATAATTACAATAATCTGCATGCATTTCATTGAATCCGAGAGGGAATAATGCGCATAAAACTTCTGAGTCTCTGCCTGTTGTCTTTGTTGTCAATCGCCCCTGTTTGCGCGGAAGAGACGCCGCTGGCTGTCTATGATCTGAAGATTTTTGACTACAAAATTGGGATGACGTATGACGAGGCGATTTCGGCCAATGCCTTTCACTACTCCGTTTACCCAGATGAAAACAGGGTGATCGGGATAATCAACAACGACTATTTCGAGGATGTGGAATTCAACGTCGCCGTCTATTTCCTGAACGACGGCCTTTACAAGATAATCTGCAGATTCGACCCGCAACATCTGGAAAAGGTCACACAGTCGTTGAAAAAAGTACTCGGCGCGGGAAAGGACAATTCGAAAACATTCCATGCGGCCAACGGGACCGAGATCACGCAAAACCTTTACAGATGGAGTTTTCCCGGGGCAAAAATCTACCTGATCGGCTTGTCGAACAATTCCGACTTCGCGACGCTTAGCATGATATCTTCAACGACAGGAGAATTGGACCAACAGCATTAAGACGGCTTCGTTTCACCGATCCCGTTCATTTCTTCGCGTGCATGCTGCCTATCCATGATCCGCAGAAAATTACTGACCAACTGGGGATTGAGCTGACTTCCCGCCTCCTCTCGGAGGATATGTTCAACAACCTTGAAATCCTCGGCCTTGCAGTAAACCCGCTTGGTCCGCAGGGAATCGTAGATATCAGAGATTGCAGTCATCTGGCTGGCAATGTTGGGCCGCCATGAACTGGCCTTGACCCTTGGGTACCCCCGCATGTCAAATCGCATGTGATGCTCAAAGGCGGTAACCACGGCCAGACGGGGAACACCGGGGATATCAAGCAGATAGTGGGCCCCGGTCACCGGATGGCGACGGATGAGTTCCCATTCGTCCTCGGTGAGCTTTTCGGTTTTATTGAGAATTTCTTCAGGGATGAACAGTTTTCCGACGTCGTGCAGCATGGCGGCGATGCCGATGTCATGCAACTGCGCCCCGATGATGCCCATGGCCTTGGCCTGTGCCAGGTTGAGAATACAGACGTTGGTCGAGTGGGTGTAGGTATATTCGTCCATCGCCCGCAACGGCGCCAGGGCAAGGAGAGGATCGGCATCGTTGACAAAGGCATCGATGAAAACCGTGACGATTTCCGAGAGTCCGACCACGTCGAGCCGCTTGCGTTTTCTGACGTTATCGTACATTTCCATGAACAGGGCCATCTCATCGGCGGACACGCCGATTCCGGCCTGCCCCGACGCCCAGTCGGCTTTTGAAATCCCCTCTTCGGGCCGCACATTGCGGACATCAACCTGTCCCAGGCGAATATTTTCTGAAGAGCAGAGTTCATTGCCTTCCTTCCCCTTTTTCGCCAACGACTCGATCAGCGATAGGAGTTCGTGGTCGACGACCTGACGCCGTATACGGATATGACCGACCCCGCTGCCTTTAAGCATGCCACCCAGTCGTCCGACATACATGCTCCGTTCGAGGGGAACTCCATCAGCGACCAGTTCGTCATCGATGCGGATAATTTTGATTTCCGTATCCGTACCAATAGCTTCGGTAAGGCAGCCAAGGGCCTTCCGGCACAAATTCCCGACCTGGCTGTGAGTGATCGGATAGAGGCTGGCGGTGGAAACAGCTGCGGCTAGGTGTCGCATGAAATGATGCAGAGCTTCGCGGCGCTCGGTGTTCATTGTCCCCCCTCCGGCACCTGGGACAGTGTGGTTTCAGCAAGACGCGCCAGGTCGCCCTTACCGCCAGCAAGGCGCCGAAGGAGTTCTACTGCCCGTCCGTCCCGATAGTGGACAAGGGAACGGATCGCGTCAGCTTTGAGCCGATTGAGCAGCACCGGGGTCCAAAGCGTGCGGGCGGTGATCACATCCTCGATAGCCGGCAAGGCCGCCGGGTTGCCGATTTCGGCCAAGGCCTTGAGAGCGATGCTTTTCAATTCGAAAATGTTCTCGGCCTTGCCATTAAGGTCGAAAATCCGTGTCAACTCCCGAACCACCTCGGGGCATTGGCTGGCCCCGCAAAGACGCACGGCATTGAGTTTTCGCTCGATGTCGGCATGTTCCAACTCTTTCACCAGGTAACGGTCTGCTCGGGGGTCCTTGAAATGGAGGTAGGTTTTCATCACCTCGAGATGGACCTTGGGATGGCTTCGCCCCACCAGGCGTCCGATCGAAGTGAGCACCTCGGGATCATTGCTCTGCCGCAACAGTACTACGAGGTTGCGTACCACGAACCAGCGCCGGTCATGCAGGCGTGCCAGAATCGCTTTTCTGGTCACCGCTTT
>JAQYWA010000050.1 GCA_030145265.1 Desulfuromonas sp.
GGGGACCTTCCTGGGGGTGATGGGGCCTTCCGGTTCGGGCAAGAGCACGTTCCTGTCGATTCTCGGCGGGCTCTGCCACCCGTCTTCCGGATCCCTGAAAATTGACGACATCGACCTCTTTGCGTTGCCCGGAGAAAAGCTCGCTGATTTCAGGCGCGAGTACCTCGGCTTTGTTTTCCAGTCTTTCAACCTGGTGCCCTACCTGACAGCCCTGGAAAATGTCATGTTGCCGCTGGCGGTGAAAAAGATGCCGACTGCAGAGAAACGAGAGCGGGCCTGCCAAGTGCTCGAGCGGGTCGGGCTGAAGGCGCGACAGACCCATCTGCCCGGTGAACTGTCCGGCGGCGAGCAGGAGCGGGTCGCCATTGCCCGGGCCCTGGTCAATCGGCCGCCGCTGATCCTTGCCGACGAACCGACCGGCAGCCTCGACAGCGCGACCTCGGCGGAAATTATGGCGCTCTTTACCGAACTCAATGCCGAGGGGCAGACCATCGTCATGGTGACCCATAATCCCGAAACGAAACCCTGCTTTCACCGGACCCTGTTTTTGCGTGATGGCCAGGTGGCCAGCACATAGACAACTGCGTTGTCCGGCGGTTAGGAGGCACCGATGGTCTTGTTGCTTCTGCTCCTTATCGGAGGAATCGCCTGCGTCATTCTCGCTGAACTGGAAAAGGGGAGGGATGCTGTTCCCCGGGCGCCCGGGGACTGTCCCTCCTGCGGGCATGCTGTCGATGCGGAGTGGTTGATCTGTCCCCATTGCCGTTTGATGCTGCGTGAGCGTTGTTGTGGTTGTGGTCAGCAGCGGTCAGTGTCTCACCGTTATTGTTCGCAGTGCGGTGAACCCGGACAGGAGAAAAAAATATGAAGCGCTGCATAGTTATCCTGTTGCTGGGATCGATTGCCGGCGCGGCGGTGCTGGCGTATAACTTCTGGGCGTTCTGTTGCGGTCGCTGTACCTTGGGTCATTTCCTGATCTTCGGGCCTTTCGAAAAAACGATGATCGGCCTGGTTCTCTTCGCGGCCCTGTGTCTTGTGGCGATCAAAGTTTTTCGCCGCCGTAAACTGGCCAGCAATCACTGCCGATGCGGGGAGCTCCTTTCCGACAACTGGGCGTTCTGCCCCGAATGCGGTTCTCCGCGCCGTTGATCCAAATAGATCTATTAATCCTTTCTTCACTATTCTTTCTGGTTATTTCCCCGTTAGTCATTACTATTATATAGATTTAGGTGCATGTTTCTGCCGTGGTTCTTTCGCCGGTGTTGAAACCTTCGGCTGGCTATGGTACGAAAAGCATGACGTAGATCGGTACGGTTGTGGTCATTGGCGTTGGCCGATGAAATCCTTGAGCAGGCTAGGCATGCTCAAGTAGACCGGGGCTTTTTCTTTGAAGGGTGTTTGCCGCAATGAAAGCAATAGGTGAGGTTATGCTGAAACGGTTGGTGCTGCTGATTCTATTGTTCGCCGGTCTGCTGTCCGGCTGTGCCGTCAATCCGGTGACCGGCAAGAGCGAGTTGCGGCTGGTTCCGGAAAGTACCGAAATCAATCTTGGCAGCGAACAGTATGCTCCAAGCCGCCAGATGCAGGGGGGGGATTATACTGTTGACCCGGCGGTGACCGCTTACGTCAGCAGTGTCGGCAACCGGCTTGCGGCGGTCAGTGATCGCGGCTTGCCCTACGAGTTCAATGTCATCAACGATTCGACTCCTAATGCCTGGGCTCTGCCCGGCGGCAAGATCGCCATCAACCGAGGGCTGCTGACCGAGCTGAACAGCGAAGCTGAACTGGCGGCCGTGCTGGGGCATGAGATCGTGCATGCCGCTGCCCGTCATGGCGCCAAGGGGATGGAACGGGGAATGCTGCTGCAGGGGGTGGTGCTGGCGACCCAGGTGGCCTCACGCAACAGCGAATTCGGCAACCTGGCGGTCGGCGGAGCGGCCATGGCCAGTCAGATGATCGGTCAGAAGTACGGCCGGGATGCCGAGCGGGAATCTGATTATTACGGCATGAAATATATGTCTCGGGCCGGCTATGATCCGCAAGCTGCCGTACGCCTGCAGGAGACCTTTGTCCGCCTGTCCGAAGGGCACAACCAGGACTGGCTTTCCGGGCTCTTCTCCAGTCATCCTCCCTCGCAGGAAAGGGTCGTGGCGAACCGTGAGGCGGTCATGCAGTTTCCTCCCGGGGGGGACGTCGGGACTGAGCGCTATCGGCAAAAGATGGCGGTATTGCTTGACAGTAAAGAGGCCTATGCCGCCTACGACCAGGGCCGCAAGGCTCTGTCCGAGGGCAATGCCGAGCAGGCGTTGTCGCTGGCAGAGCGGGCCCTGGCGGCTGAGCCGCGCGAAGCTCTGTTCCATTCTCTGCGCGGCGACGTGCGTTTCAAGCAGAAGCGATACCAGGATGCGGTGACCAATTATGACCGGGCCCTGGATCGCAACGGCGAGTATTTCCATTTCCTCGTCAAGCGCGGCATGGCCCGTGAGCAGCTTGGGCAGAAGGATGCCGCCTACGCTGACCTCGAAGCGAGCCTGAAGCTGCTGCCGACGGCCACTGCTTTGAATTCCCTGGGCAACCTGGCGCTGGCGCGGGGCGATCAGCAAAAGGCCAAGGAGTTTTTTGCTGCCGCAGCCGGTTCCAAGTCCGGACCGGGCGAAGAGGCGGCTCGTTCCCTGACCCGGCTCGACCTCCCCGACAACCCGAACAAGTACCTGCAGGTTCGCCTGGGGCTCGATGGCTCTGGATATCTTCTGGCGGAAGTCGTCAATCCGACCGGTTTTTCGGTGGCCGATATCGACTACGTGGTGCAGTTTGTCGATGCCCGGGGGGCTCAGCGTCAGATGGCGTTGCGGGTCCCCGAGACTCTTGCGCCGGGCGCGTCGACGCGGATGTCGACCGGTATCGGACCGGTTAAAAACGCCGCTTCGCTCAAAGGGCTGAAGGCTGGGATCGTCAAGGCCCGGGTTGCAGAATAGACACCGCTGTACTTGTTGGCGGTTACGCACGAGAGAGGTGCTCATGTTGTTGTCCCTGCTGAAAAAACGTAGAAGCATCCGGAAATTTCAGCCGGTTCCAGTGGCTGTCGAAAAGGTCGACCTGCTGGTGGAGGCCATGCTGCGTTCACCGTCTTCCCGCGGGTACAATCCCTGGGATTTTGTCGTTGTCAACGATCCGAGTCTGCTCGCGCAACTGGCTCGGGTCAAGGAGCATGGCTCGGCCTTACTCGAGGAGGCGCCGCTGGCCATCGCCGTTTGCGCCAATCCGGAGATTTCGGACGTGTGGATCGAGGACTGTTCGATTGCCTCGCTGATCATTCATCTCGCCGCCGAGTCGCTGGGGCTGGGGAGTTGCTGGGTGCAGATTCGGGAGCGTCGCTACAGCAAGGAGCTGTCCTCCAGCGACTACGTGTGTAAAGCATTGCAGCTTCCTGAAGGATTCCAGGTGGAGGCGATCGTCGGCATAGGTTATCCGGCGGAGAAAAAACCGCCCCATCCCCGGGAATCCCTGCTGTATGACAGGGTTTCCTGCAATCGCTACGGAACCCGCTGGACCATGGCGGATCCCTCCCGACGGGAGAGTTTTCTCGAAAGTGTTGCTCTGGCCATGAAGGATTATTTCGGTGCTGACGACCGCCGGATAGAGCATGCTCACCGGGTTGCCGGGTACGCCCGGGAGCTTCTCGCCGCCATTGATGCCGACGAAACCGAGACCCTGGTTGCGGCCTATCTGCATGATATCGGCATCCCCGAGGCCGAACGCAAATACGGCAGTTGTTCTGGGCGTAGCCAGGAACAGGAAGGTCCGCCCGTGGCCCGGGCCCTACTCGAAGGACTCGGTGCCGACGAACGATTGATCGAGGTTGTCTGTGAACTGGTCGGCTGTCATCATACCCCGGCCGGGATCGACTCTCCGGAGTTCCGCATCCTCTGGGATGCCGATGCCCTGGTGAATCTTGCCGAGGTCGTCGCGGGCAAGAGCCCTGAGCAGATTGAACGGATCCTGGATACATCGCTGGTTACCGAAACCGGGTATAGACGCGCTCGGAAATTATTTTTGCTCTGAGATCTCCGTGTTTAATTTGAAAAAATTTAACAGTGTCTGTATGCTGGCGCGTGGGTATTCTCTGTATCAATCTTTATATTGGGAGGGCAACATGACGGAAAACCAGAAGATCATTCAGTTTCTTGACGACTACCTGGCAAAGAACGCTCTTGATGGATTGTCCGCTGCCGAAGCCAGTCGGCTGCTCGATGAGGCCGGCCTTCTCGCTGATGATGCATCGAAACCGGGAGAGTCGATGCGCCGGCTGCTGCGGGATGGAGGCGTTCCCCATGCGCATAAGGTTCAGGGCAAGTGGTTCATTCCCTGCTCTGCTCAATCCGTTTTAGAACCGGTCGAAGCCGCTCCAGAAAAAGTGACGATTTCGCGCATGAAAATTCTGCTGCGCTTTCTCCATGCCGTCCTTTTTCTGCTGGTCTTTGAAATCCTTCGGCTGGTCGTGCAGGTGACGGTGCTGGGGCAGTATGTCTACCTGTTGATCATGGGGATCCCTAGCGCGCATTTGAAAAAATTCGGCGCCAGGGTTTCCGACTATACCTATCGAGTGCTTCGGTATCTCACCCTGAATGAAAATGCAAAGCCTTATCCTTTCACCAAGTTTCCTGACGAGGTGTTGCCGCCGGAGGCCGACGTCTCGTTCGATTGATCTGTAACGCCCGGCCCCTGGCCAGGCGTTTTTTCGTTGGTGGGGTGAACTTCTGTCGCCAGCTGGCACTCGTCAGTGGGACCGCGCCGCTGCACGCACGTCCTTCCCCTTGATCGAATCCCCACAGATGATTGTGTTGTATGGAGAACTCATGGACACTTGATTCTTGATGCCGGGTTCTTCTTTAAGTTCCTCTCGCATGAGGCCCGGAACGCCTTTCTGTGACCGGCGAGGCAGGTTTTCCCTCCTGTTCTTTTTCCCGCTGATTAATGTTATACTTGCGCCGGTTTTGTCGGCGGGCGGATGATAGTTATTTTTTTTCGATTGATCGGTTTGTGGGGTTATGAATGAAAATCGCTGAGCGAGTTCCTCTGAAACTGAAAAACCAATTTGCCAGCGATAACTATGCTGGCATCTGTCCTGAAGCCTTGAAGGCCATGGAGGACGTTTCGGCAGGATTCGCCAATTCGTACGGTGATGACCTGCACACGGACCGGGCCTGCAATCTGCTACGGGATTTTTTTGAAACGGATTGCCAGGTCTTCTTCGTATTCAATGGCACTGCAGCCAATTCGCTGGCCCTGGCCTCTTTGTGCCAGTCGTATCACAGCATCATCTGTCCCGAATCGGCCCATATAGAAACGGATGAATGCGGCGCCGTTGAGTTTTTCTCCAATGGCACCAAGGTCCTTCTGGTGCCGGGGCTGGATGGCAAAATCGAGTTGGCGGCAGCCGAACATGCGATCACCCGGCGCACCGATATCCACTATCCCAAGCCGAAGGTTCTGAGCATTACCCAGTCCACGGAACTGGGGACCATTTACAGTGTCGAGGAAATGAATGCCGTTGGCGCGCTGGCGGACAAATTCGACATGAAATTGCATGTGGACGGAGCCCGCTTCGCCAATGCCGTGGCTTCACTGCAGGTCGCACCAAGGGAGATCTCCTGGCAGGCCGGGGTCGACGTGCTGACCTTTGGCGGGACCAAGAACGGGCTGGCGGTGGGCGAGGCCGTGGTCTTCTTCGACGCCAGGCTGGCCCGGGAGTTCGATTACCGATGCAAACAGGCCGGGCAGTTGGCCTCGAAAATGCGCTTTCTGTCGGCTCCCTGGAGCGGCATGCTGGCTGATGGGGCCCTGCTGCGGTACGCCGCCCATGCCAATGATTGTGCCCGCGGGCTGGCTGCCGGTCTGGGCGAAATTGCCGGGATCGAGGTGGTCTATCCTTGCCAGGCCAACGCGGTTTTCGTCAGAATGCCGGACCCTTTGATCGAGGCACTCCGCCAGCGGGGATGGCATTTCTACACGTTTATCGGTTCGGGGCTGGCTCGCTTCATGTGTTCATGGAGTACCTGTCAGGCGGATATTGACGCCTTGGTCAGCGATGCCCGGCAGCTGGCGGCCGCGCTGTAATCTATTCTTCCGGGCTTGATGATGAACGGCCTGTTTTCCCATCTTGACATCGCCGGCCTATTTTTTTACCCTGCGGGGCATTTTCGGTTCCACTTAGAAAGGATCTTCCCATGCGCGTCACCGCCGTTATTCCCGCCCGTTACGCTTCGACGAGATTTCCCGGCAAGCCTCTGGCCGATATCCTGGGCAAGCCGATGATCCAGTGGGTTTACGAGCGGACCATCGAATCTTCCCGGGTGGACCAGGTTGTTGTCGCCACTGATGATGAGCGGATTTTCCAAGCCGTCAAGGCGTTTGGCGGAGAGGTGCAGATGACCAGCCCGGACCACCCCACCGGGACCGACCGGTTGGCCGAGGTTGCAGAGCGCATCGATACCGACATCGTGGTCAATGTGCAGGGGGACGAACCGCTGATCGATCCGCGGATGATCGATCTTGCCGTTGCGCCGCTTTTGGACGATGCCAACATCCCGATGGGAACGCTGATGACGCCGGTCGGGTCGGTGGAGGAGTTTCTCAATCCCAACGTGGTCAAAGTAGTAGTCGATGCTCAAGGCTTTGCCCTCTATTTTTCCCGGGCCCCGATTCCTCATCCCCGCGACCATGGGCAGAATTTGTCCGCGCATTTCAATGAGCTCAGGGCATACAAGCACATCGGCCTGTATGTCTATCGCAAAGGCTTTTTGCTCGACTACCCGAAGATGCCGTCGACCCTCCTCGAAGATACCGAAAAGTTGGAGCAACTCAGGGCCCTGGAACACGGCTATCGGATTCGGGTCGTGGAGACGGACCTGGTAGCCCAAGGGGTTGATACCCCGGCGGATCTTGAGCTGGTTCGGTCTTTGCTTCACGCCGCCGGACAGGGATAGCCGTGGGGAAATTTGGGGTTTTCTTTTTAGGGGCATCAGTGTACTATTCCTGATTCGATTTAAAACTCGGGTCGGCTTTTTTGCGCCCGGGTACCAATAAAAGGAGTTCGGATGAAGACCAAGTTTGTGTTTGTTACCGGGGGGGTGGTTTCTTCACTCGGGAAGGGGTTGGCCGCCGCGTCAATGGGAGCGCTGCTGGAGGCGCGTGGCCTGAAAGTATCCATGCAGAAGCTTGACCCCTATATCAATGTCGACCCGGGAACCATGAGTCCGTTTCAGCATGGAGAGGTTTTCGTTACCGATGACGGGGCCGAGACCGATCTCGACCTGGGGCACTACGAGCGGTTCACCTCGGCGACCCTTTCCCGTAAATCGAATTTCACCACCGGCCAGGTCTACGACTCGGTTATCCGCAAGGAGCGACGCGGCGATTACCTCGGCGGCACCGTTCAGGTCATCCCGCACATCACCAACGAGATCAAAGCCAAGATCCTCGACAACGCTCATGGGGTCGATCTTGCAATCATAGAGGTCGGCGGTACCGTCGGTGATATCGAGTCGCTGCCGTTTCTCGAGGCGATTCGCCAGTTCCGCACCGATCGCGGTCATGAAAATGTCCTGTATATCCACCTGACCCTGGTCCCCTACATTCCCACCGCGGGCGAGCTGAAAACCAAACCGACCCAGCACAGCGTCAAGGAACTGCGCGAGATCGGCATTCTGCCCGACATCCTGCTGTGTCGCTGCGACCGAGAAATTCCTCGCGACATGAAGGCCAAGATCGCCCTGTTTTGCAACGTTAAAGAAGAGGCGGTCATCACCGCCCGCGACGTTGGTTCGATTTATGAGGTGCCGGTTGCCTACCATGAACAGGGCCTTGACGAGCGTTTGGTTGATTATCTGAATATCTGGACCAAGGCGCCGGACCTGTCGGAGTGGCAGCGGATTGTCAAGCGGATCAAAGAACCGGCCTCAGAGACGACGATTGCCATCGTTGGCAAGTACGTCGAGTTGACCGAGAGCTACAAGTCCCTGGCCGAGGCGCTGATTCACGGTGGTATCGCCAACGATTGCCGGGTCAATCTCAAATATGTTGATTCCGAGGCTCTTGAGCGGCACGGCATCGATGGTACCTTCGATAATATCGACGGCATCCTGGTCCCCGGTGGATTCGGTGAGCGTGGTAGCGAAGGGAAGATCGCGGCGATTCAATATGCCCGGGAAAACAATATTCCGTTTTTCGGCATCTGCCTCGGCATGCAGATGGCCGTCGTCGAGTTTGCCCGCAACGTCTGCGGCATTGAGGATTCTTTCTCGGCTGAGTTTCGAGAAAAGGCCAAGAACCCTGTGATTCATATCATGGAAGGACAGAAGGCCGTCAAGAGCAAGGGCGGCACCATGCGACTCGGGTCCTATCCCTGCGAACTCAGCCAGGGAACGCTGGCGCGACGTATTTACGGACAGGAAAATATCTCCGAGCGGCATCGGCACCGTTTCGAATTCAATAATGCCTATCGAAAATCGCTGGAGAAGTGCGGTCTGGTACATTCCGGCATCAACCCGGAGTCGGACCTGGTCGAGATTGTCGAAATCACCGACCACCCCTGGTTTCTCGGCTGTCAGTTTCACCCCGAATTTCGTTCCCGCCCGATGACTCCGCATCCGCTGTTCGAATCGTTCGTTGGTGCCTGTCTGAAGCAAAAAGGAGATGTTATCGATGGTGCGTGAAATCGCTGTCGGCAACGTGGTCTTCGGCGGCAATCGGCCCCTGGTGCTGATCGCCGGGCCCTGTGCCATCGAAAATGAAGATCTGACCCTGCGCATCGCGGCCTTTCTCAAGGAGCTGACCGCTTCGCTGGGAATTGGCCTGGTGTTCAAGGCGTCCTACGACAAGGCCAACCGTACCTCGGTCAGTTCGTTTCGTGGCCCCGGCCTGGAGGAAGGGCTGCGGATCCTGGCGCGGGTCAAGGCCGAGTTTGAACTGCCGGTCATCTCGGATGTTCATGACATTACCCAGATGGCCCCGGCCGCCGAAGTGCTCGATATTATCCAGATTCCCGCCTTTCTCAGTCGGCAGACCGACTTGCTTGTTGCTGCGGCGCAGACAGGGAAAGTTATTAATGTGAAGAAGGGGCAGTTCCTCGCTCCCTGGGATATGAAAAACGCGGTGGGCAAGCTGGAGGCCAGCGGTAATCAACAGATCCTGCTGACCGAACGGGGCGCCTCGTTCGGTTACAACAATCTGGTGACGGATATGCGTTCGCTGGTGATCATGCGCGAAACCGGTTGCCCGGTGATTTTCGACGCAACCCATTCGGTGCAGCTTCCGGGTGGCGCCGGAACCGCATCCACCGGGCAGCGGCAGTATGTTGGAGCTCTTTCGCGGGCGGCGGTGGCAACCGGCATTGACGGGCTCTTCTGGGAGGTCCATGAGAACCCGGACCAGGCCCTGTGCGACGGCCCCAACTCTCTCCCTCTGGCCGGCTTGAAAGGGATGCTTGAACAGATTCTGGCCATTGATGCCATTGTAAAAGGTTATTAGACATTGAAGCAGATGATTGAAACGGCAAAGCATGTTCTCAAGGTCGAAGCGGACGCTATTACGGCTCTGCTTGACCGAATTGATGAACACTTCGTTCAGGCGGTGGAGATGATCCTCGCCTGCAAGGGGCGACTGGTGATTACCGGGATGGGAAAGTCGGGGTTGATCTGCCAGAAGGTGGCGGCAACCATGGCCTCAACCGGCACCCCGGCGCTCTTTCTGCATCCGGCTGA
>JAQYWA010000455.1 GCA_030145265.1 Desulfuromonas sp.
AGCAAAAGGACCCGTTTGCCGCCGAGGCGCAGGCCGGTGAGGTACTGGCGGTCCCCCTGGCCGATGAACTTGCGCACCTGCTGCCCCCGGGCCAGCTCTTCCTGCTGCTGGGTACCGATGCGGATGCTCTGCTCCTCCAGGTTGAGCAGATCGGACTTGAGGGCATTGAGATGCTTCTGCAGGGCCTGACTTTTGCCGCGCATATTGGCCAGCTCTTCTTCGGTGTGGCGGATACGAGCCAGCACCTGCCTCGATAGCCCTTCGGTGCGGACCTGCGCCTTCTCGGTCTGGATCATGCTGTTCTGCAGGCTGACCAACAGCTCCTTGCCGGCGGCGACTTCACGTTCGAGGCGCATAACCTCGCCGCGCAGGTCGGCGACGAGCTCCTTTCGGGTCGAGACCATGTCGCCGTTGAGCAGCATCACCAGCAGGACCACGGCGCCAAAGCCGCAGCACATGATATCGAGAAAGGACAGGTTGAACTGGGACGGAGTACGCCGGCGTTCTGGCACGGTAAGATCCTCGGCTCTGGGGTTAAGGTGCTGGGTTGACCCGCAGTTTGTTGACCAGGCTCCCCTGGCAGTAGGCGTCGGTGTCGAGAATGAGCCGGTCTTGCCGGAGCTGAAGCTGGTGGATGAAAAACATCAGCACGATGGAGAGAACCAAGGCGATAAACGTGGAGTTGAAAGCCACCCCCAGGTTCTGGGTCACCCCGGTGATGTCCCCTTCGACGGCGCGGTGGGCCTGGGAGAGTGCTGCGCCGATGCCGCGAACCGTGCCGATAAAACCGACCGAAGGGATGGCCCAGGCGGTGTAGCGGATGATCGAGAGTTCGGCATCGAGTCGGTCGCCATGGGTGTCGCAGATATCCCGTACCGCGGTGGCCGCATCCTGGATATTGCGGGTGGAGGCAAAACGCTGAATCCCGCTCATCAGGGCCGACGGCAGCAGGAACTGGCGCCTGGTTTCGGGCAGTTCCTGAAGACGGTCCATGAGTTCCCGCGTGTCTTCAGGGCCGATCGGCATCCCGCTCGGCATCTGCAGCAGGTCCTCGTCGAGCTGAACCTGCTCGCGCCAGATGCCGACTCCCTTGAAGGCGAGAATCGCCAGAGCCCAGAAAAAGAGGATCAGGCAGGCTTCCTGTTCAAAGTCGCGGATCACCACGAAAAAATTCTGGCTCTGAACCGCATCCGGAAACTGGGTCAGCCGCTCCTGCTCCATGACCAGAAACGCCTCGGCCCTGGGGCGGATGAGGGCGACATAGGCGCCATGCACCACGATGAAGATAAAGAGCAGACTGAAAACCTGGTAGACCATTTCGGTGGGGAAGTTCTTTGATCGCATTGCCTCTGTCACCTCTTAGCTATCTGACGGGTTTCCAAAAATTTCTAAAATGGCTGATATGGCTAAGTAAAAATTTTGTCCCACAAGGCTTAGGTTTTTTTCAGGGGCGAAGGCATACCTGTTTTATGTCGAGGTCCTGAAAAAACACTGTAACGTAGTGGGGCGGACTTTTTGCGACGCCATTAAATGTCCGTAGGAAAAGGCACGATGCTGTCGGCGCTGATTTCCTCGGTCGGTTTGTAGGGCCGCGGCCATCCCGGCCCGGTATTCTTCCGGGCGTCATCTTGACTGGTTGTCTCCTTCGGCTGCACGGTGGTGGTTTCGGCGGTATCCCGCTCCGTTTTGTCGGCGGCCTTCTCCTCGGCGAGAACCGGGATTCCGGTCAGCATCCAGACGGCCAGCGCGCAGACAATGGATATCGCGGCGAGCCGTTTCATCGGGCATACCTCGCAATCCGAAAACCGATATCATTCGCGGCTTCCCGGTTGTAGCGGCGGTAGCTGAGGCGAAGTTCGGTGATGCTGGCATCGCGCCAGCTCGAACCGCGGACCACCCGGTGGGT
>JAQYWA010000456.1 GCA_030145265.1 Desulfuromonas sp.
GGCAGCCCGATGCTACTGGCCAGCCACCTGCTCGGCCTGTCGCAGAACGAGGTGCGCCGCCTGACGGTTCGCAAGGTCGGTGTAATATTCACCGAAGCCGCGAAAACCGCCTGACCACGAATTACAGTTTGACGTTTATATAGCTTTAAACATTTTAGCTTAACGGAGGTCCCATGACCAAGGAACTGGTCATCAACACCACCTCCCACGAAACGCGAGTGGCCCTGATCGAAAATGGCCACATCGCCGAGCTCTATATCGAGCGCAGTCGGGAACGTGGCATTGTCGGCAACATCTACCTGGGCAAAGTCATCCGCGTGCTGCCAGGCATGCAGGCGGCCTTTGTCGATATCGGCATGGAAAAAGCCGCCTTCCTCTACGTCGCCGACGTGCTTGAGGAAATGGAGGCCGTCGAGCAGTTCATCGAGGGAGGAAGTCCGCACGCCAATCCGGACGACGACACCAAACCGGAACGTCCGCCGCTGCCGCCCATCGAGGATCTGCTCCAGGAAGGACAGGAGATCCTGGTCCAGGTGGCGAAAGAGCCCCTCGGCACCAAAGGCGCCCGCATCACTTCGCACATCTCCCTCCCCGGCCGGCACCTGGTCTACATGCCGACCGTCGACCACATCGGCATCTCGCGCCGTATCGAGAACGAGGAGGAAAAGGATCGCCTGCGCCAGATCGTCGAAGAGATCCGCCCCTTGGGCACCGGCTTCATCGTCCGCACCGCTGCCGAAGGAAAGAGCGAGGAGGACCTGCGGGCCGACATGCAGTTCCTGATCGGCCTGTGGAAAGAGCTGAGCCGGCGCCGGGAAGAACGGCGCGCCACCTGCCTGATCCACTCGGACCTCGACGTGACCAGCAAAGTACTGCGCGACATTCTCACCGAGGACGTCAACCGCATCGTGGTCGACACGCAGATCGAATACAACAAGATCGTCCGCTTTCTCGGCACCTTCATGCCCAAGCTCCAGTATGTCATCGAGCTCTTTGAAGACCCCGAGCCGATCTTCGACGCCTTCGGCCTCGAGGTCGAAATCGCCCGCGCCTTAGGGCGCAAGGTCTGGCTCAAGAGCGGCAGTCACATCATCATCGAGCAGACCGAGGCACTGGTCGCCATCGACGTTAACACCGGCCGCTACGTCGGCAAGCACAACCTGGAAGACACCATCCTCAAGACCAATCTCGAGGCGCTCAAAGAAATCGCCTTCCAACTGCGACTGCGCAACATCGGCGGGCTGATCATCATTGACTTCATCGACATGGAGAAAGAGGCCCACCGCGAGAAAGTCCACTCGGCCCTCGAGGAAGCCCTCAAAAACGATAAGTCCAAGACCAACATCCTGAAAATTTCTGAGCTCGGCCTGGTCGAGATGACCCGCAAACGGGTGCGCGAAAGCATCGGCCGCACCCTCTGCGAGCCCTGCCCCTACTGCGAGGGGAAAGGCTACGTCAAGAGCCGCACCACCACGGTGTACGAAATCTTCCGCGAACTGCGGCGAGAATCCAACGATCTCCTCGGCAGCCGGCTCAACCTGCAGGTACATCCTGACATTGCCGCCATCCTCTACGACGAAGAGCGCGCCGGCATCGAGGAACTGGAGCAACGCTATGAAAAGCAGATCGCGATAACCGCGCGTCCAGTTTTCCATTTAGAGCAGTTTGAAATCGTCAGGGAATAGAGTTTTTCCCTTGACAGCCAAAGCGGCTATGAATATAGTCCATCCTTGTCTTTTTTAGACGAGATAAACGAGAGTGAGGTGAATTGTATGTACGCGGTAATCAAGACCGGAGGAAAACAGTACAAAGTTTCCGAAGGAGACCTGCTAAAGGTCGAGAAAATCGAAGGCGAGGTGGGCACAACCATCGAGCTGAGCGAGGTCCTCATGGTCGGCGGAGAA
>JAQYWA010000457.1 GCA_030145265.1 Desulfuromonas sp.
TTCGGCATGGGCCATCATGTCCGGCGCCGACTCGACGTTGGCTGCCGAGATATCGACGATCTCAGAGACATTCTCTACCATGATGCCCAGGTGGTTGACGTTGGTTTCATCCCCGGTTTCGACCACGATCACCGCGATGCGGTCGCCGAGGACGATCTCCTCGCGACCGAACCAGAGACTCAGGTCGAGAACCGAAATCAGTTTGCCCCGCAGGTTTATGACCCCGCGGATGTAAGGGGGGCTTTCGGGGAGCAGGGTAAGCTCCTGCATCTGCACGATCTCCCGTATGTTCATGATCCCCAGGCCATACTCTTCGCCGGAGGTGCCGATGAAAAGGTATTTCCCCTCCTTGGCGGGCCTGGCGGGACTTCTGCAACAGGGAACCGGGGGTCAGCCCGGTCGCCTGGTCTTCGGGGGGGATATTCCCCTCGCAGGCCACCCGGGCGAAACGCAGGTCGAGAAATTCGTCAATGCGATCTTTTGGCCGATCTCCATCTTTCCGACCATATAGTCCTGCATCGCCTTGAGGTCAGCCGCCACGGGATACAGGTCGTTGGTTCGGATGCCGGCGGGCTCGGTGAGCACGTTCTCCAGAACCGTCTCGTTGAGGCTCAGCTCGCCGGTCGGGTCGAGAAACTTCACGGCGATGCGAGCGGCCTTATCGGGGTGCTCGGCGATAAAGCGGCCGGCCCGCACCAACAGGCGCACAAACTCCTGCACCGCTGCGGGGTGACTATCGATGAACTCCTGGCGGAACACGGTGACGCAGCAGGGGTGGTCTTCCCATACCTCGCCCGATAACAGCACCATTTCGGCGGAATTGGCTGTAATAGCCTTGGTCCCCAAAGGTTCAGCCACCATGAAGCCCGCAGCCCCCTTGTTGTTGGTCAAGACCTCCGGCATGCGAATCGGTGGCACCACCTCCAGGTTGAGATCGTCACTAGTCTTCCCAGCCACCCCCGGGTTCAGGCCCAACTCGGACATGTACATATGAGTGATCATGTGGTGGACTGAAAGCTGGTGGGGAAGGTAGAAGGTCTTCCCCTCGAAGATCTCCCGGTCGCGCCCCCGGCTCTGCCGGTTGCGCACCATGATGCTCCCGTTCTTGTGAGCCAGCAGCACCAGCTTGAGGGGCACCCCGTAGCCATAGAGATCAATGGCCATGGGGGCGAGGATGAAGGCTCCGTCGATGGCGCCGTTTTCCAGCTCGTCGGCCACCGGGTTCCAACTCTTGGCGCAACGGGTTTCAAGCCCGAAGTGTTCGGGCACCACCTCACCGGAGGTGATGAGGTGTTTGATCACACCCAGCACGAGGTGATCGGTGATCTGGATATGGGCAATAGAAAAGACGACTTTCCCGTTGTCACGGACCACGGGCTGGCGGACCTTGACCTTCCCTTGAGAACCGTCGCCGGAGAGGGATTCGATGATTTTCCCCTTGAGATCCTCGGGGGAAAAGGGTTTGGAAACGACTCCGCTGACCCCGGCATCGAAGGCGATGGCGGCCTGGGATTTTTCCCCCTGCCCCGTAGCCATGATAAAGGGGGTCTCCCTGTGCCGTTCGTCGGCGCGAACCCACTTGAGCAGGTCCAGGCCGCTAATCGCATTCTTGTTCCAGTCGCTGATGATCAGGTCGACCTGCTCGTCTCCCTTCAATATCTCTAGGGCCGACTCGCCGTCAACGGCCTATCGGATGTTCTGAAACCTCAGGTTGTTCTGCAGGAGGCGACGTTCCATCTTGCGCGTGATGCCCGAATCTTCCACCAGCAATATCCGCAGGTCTTTGTCCAGTTCCATAAGCCTCTTTCCCGTTTGAGGTATTTCTTAAGTCGAATTAATGACCAGGCTCGGTCCACGGCCTCAGGCCAAACCGTCATATTTCGGCCGCATTCGCCCGA
>JAQYWA010000458.1 GCA_030145265.1 Desulfuromonas sp.
CAAGTGCAGCGGCGGGTTGTCGATGACGAAAAGGCCGCAGCGCTCGCCGGCGATGAAGGGGATCATGTGGCGCCCTTCCTGCTTGAGGCGACGGCTCTTTTCCGGGAGCGAATCGAGGTCGTCGCAGATTTCGCAGCTGAAGCCGGCACCGGCTTCCCGGTAAAATTTTTCCGCTTGCTTGACCAGTTTGTCGAAGTCGATATCGAAAAGCACCCGGTGGATTGCCTCGAATTCCAGCCCGGGGTCGTGGATATTGACCAGTTCGACCAGGGCGTAGCGGGCCGGGTGATCCATGAGCGCTTCCCGGTCGCTGGTCTGCTCCTTGAGGTTTTCCCAGATCGCCTTGGCGGTAGCGAAGGAATGGTTGCCGTCGCCCATGGCGTAGAGAACCACGGGTCGGTCTTCGACCTGATAGCGTTCGGCAAATCGTTGTGGATCGGCCAGTCGGGCCAGGGCGTCGGCGACCTGTTGGATGGTTGCCGGATCGTCGACCCGCCAGCCCTTGAGGTGGCCGCCGTCGAGCATCAGGGGAAAGTCGTAGGCGACCGGCAGTTGCCGCGCGCAGAGGGGTTCGATGACGGTCTGCTCGGGGTCGTCGATCAGCACCATGATGTGCGGCAGCTCGATATGGGCCTGTTCCCGTACCCGGATGCGCGGGGGCAGGCGGTCGAGGATGGTCCCTTCGGTGGCGCGGATCAGGGTGTCGGCCCCCGGGCGGTAATCGTATTGTTCGAGGTCGAGGGCGACGATCAGTCCCTTGCGCGACGGTGCCGTTTCGGTGGCGCGGTCGACCAGGATGAATCCGGGCTGCTGCGGCTCGAGGATCCCCTCGTCGAGGTAGCGATCCATGGCGGCGTTGATGGTGCTGATCCGCTGGTCGCCATCCGGCTCTTCCAAGTGCACTTCAGGGAAGATCAGGTTCAGGGTCGAGGGCTCCCCGGCGGTCCGTTGTTCGACCTTGTCCCAGTACTCGGGCTGCGAGGTGTACTGGTCGCAGGCGATCACTGCCCACTTGGTCAGATCGAGGCCGGTTTTGGGGAGCAGGATGGTTGGAACCTGGAGGGCGATCTTGTCGAAATGCATCGGATACGTCCTTGAATGAATTGTGACAGAGAAAGTTAACTCGTCATTGGTAACACAGTTTGCCCCCGTTTGAAAACTGGAAAAGGGCTTGCCGGCTGAACGGTTGCGACGCTAAGGCCCCCCGGAGGGAACGATCTCGACCACCTTCGCCCAGCCGTCGCCGGCTTGCCAGCGCACGTCTCGGTCGAACAGCCGCAGGCCGTAGATTCGCTCGCTTTTCTGGTTCTTTCGGTAGGCCGGTCGCGGGTCGTACTGCAGGATCTGTTCGATCAGCGCCTGCAGTCCCGGTCGGTCCGTTTCCAGTTCCCGGCAGCAGGCCAGGGCTTCAGCGCTGAACTCGACCTGCAGCGATGGTGGCGGTGCGCTGTCGGCGAAGCCGCCGCGGGCGCCTGGGAGGCTGTCGGCATAAGGCAGATAGGGTTTGATGTCGATGACCGGGGTGCCGTCGAGCAGGTCGGCCCCTTTTAACTCGAGCTGCCACTGGCCGTTCTTTTGGCAAATCTCCGCGAGTTCGACCACCGACAGGCCGATGGGGTTGGGCCGGTGGGTGCCGCGGGTGGCAAAGACGCCGAGGCGTTGGTTGCCGCCGAGTCGGGGCGGGCGCACGGTGGTGCGCTGCTGGTTGTCCGGGCAGGCGTGAAAGATGAACAGCAGCCAGAGGTGGGAGAAGTCCTCCAACCCGCGCAGGGCCTCGGCACAGTTGTATGGCGGCAAAAGTTCCAAGGTGGCGCGGGCGTCGGGGGCCAGCCCCGGCTGGCGGGGGATGCCAAATTTTTCCTTGAAGCACGAGCGGATGATGCCGACGGCG
>JAQYWA010000459.1 GCA_030145265.1 Desulfuromonas sp.
TTTCCCTCCCCCTTATTTCCAAAAACAGCTCTTCCGGCTGATCAAAAGCCTCTGGATGCAAGGCGCCCGCAGACCAAGGAGTGAGGCGTAGCGGCAGCTACGTCGCAGCGACGCGGGCAAGGGGAACGCCGCAGACGGGGGCTTTTCATCAGCCGCCTTATCACATGCGGTTTTTCGTCCGTTTCGTCGCCACCGCGTTCCAGGGATCATCGGGCCATGGGTGTTTCGGGTAGCGGCCCCTCATCTCTTTTTTAACTTCGGGATAGACGTTGTCCCAGAAAGAGCGCAGGTCGCGAGTGACGGCCAACGGCCGCCTGGCGGGGGAAAGCAGGTGGATCAGGACCGGCACAGCACCACCGGCGACGCGCGGGGTCTCGCTGAGGCCGAAGAGCTCCTGCAGCTTGCAGGCGAGCACCGGGCCGTCAAAGGCCTCGTAGTCGAGGCGAATCTGTGAGCCACTCGGCACCTCGAGTCGTTCCGGAGCGAGACGGGCCAGATCCTGTTGCCGCTGCCAGCCGACCAGCGACTGCAGGGCGCAAAGCAGGTCAATGCGGCGCAGGGAGGCGAAGCTCGTCACCCCGGCCAGGTGCGGCGCCAGCCACTCCTCCAACGTTGCCAGCAAAACCGCATCCGACAGGTCGGGCCAACCGGAAAGGTTGGCCGCAAGCAGTTGCACCCGGGCCCGAAACTGGCGAGCCGGCGCACTCCATTCAAACAGCTCAAGCCCCTTGCGGCGGATCACAGAAAGCAGCGCCGGGACGGTGTCTTCCGTCGTCGCCTTGACCGGGCGCTCCTGCAGCAGCAAGGCACCGAGACGACGCACCTCGCGGGCGATGACCCGACCGGCGCGCTCGTCCCAATCGACCTCACGCTGCCAGACCAGCGCCCCTCCGAACAGCTCTTCGACCATCTCCTTTGAGAGCACGCTGGCGAGTCGGATCTCCCCCTCCCCACCCGCCTTGCCGGCGACCTCCACCGCCACCAGCCACTCCCCTTTTTTAACCGCCGAACGCGGCGAAAGCCGGCCGCCGTGACCGCCGCTGAAGAGGTAGCGGCCATTGCCGGGCTCCCGCTCGCGGCCGATGCGGTCAGGATAAGCGACGGCCAAAAGCCGCCCGACGCTGTCGGCATCGGTAGGCGGTTTCACCACCGTTTGGGCACGGCATGCCGTGCCCTGCCCCATGATCCTGTCACCTCCCGGTGCCGTGCTTCTGCCCTTACCGGCCAGAATCTGCCGCCAGTAACGGGCCGCCCGTGCCGCTGCTTCCCCACCGCGACGGTGAATCAAGTCCAACCGGTCGAGCAAGTCGCTGTCAGTGGCATGGTTTGGACGCACGCCACCGGCCAGGTCACGCTCGCCGAGCAGGGCGGCCAGGTCGGCACCGAGGCCGGGGATTCCCGCATCCTGCGCGGCAACCAACAGCCGGGCGAGGCGCGGATGGGCCGGGAGTTTCGCCATCCGCTTGCCCAGCGGGGTCAGCCTGTCCGCATCATCGAGGGCGCCGAGCAGGCGCAGCAATGCCCGCGCCCCGGCGAGATGCCCGAGAGGCGGCGGATCGAGCCAGGCGAGTTGGGCGGCGTCGGTCACCCCCCAGCAAGCCAGGTCAAGGGAAAGCGCGGCGAGATCGGCACTGCGGATTTCAGGCGGGGTAAAGGGCAGCAGCGCCCCCTGCGTCCCTTCACTCCAGAGTCGGTAGCAGACGCCGGGCCCGAGGCGGCCGGAGCGGCCGGCGCGCTGGTCGGCGCTGGCGCGGGAGATGCGCACGAGGTCGAGGGCGGTCATGCCGCGGGCAGCGTCGAAGTGCGGGCGGCGCTCGAGACCGGCATCAACCACCACCGCCACCCCGTCGATGGTCAGGCTGGTTTCGGCGATATTGGTGGCGAGCACC
>JAQYWA010000051.1 GCA_030145265.1 Desulfuromonas sp.
AAATCCAATCGTGATCCAGGTTTTACGGTTCATTGGTATGATCCCCCCCTGAGCTGGAAAGGTTCCGATATTGGTAAACTTTCCGCAAAAAAGCAGGGGTTTGCCAAGTTGGCCATATTCGACCCTGATGAAACCTACAGTCTCAAAATAAGAGGGTCCCGGACAATGACGCTAGCTGCGCCATGCCGGGACCTGTGAATCGTCTGACACCCACTGCAAATCCAGCGGATATCAGTCTTTTCCTCCATGCAGGCGGAAAGAGCCATCCGTGGAGGTGATGGAAGAAATGGCATGCTTATAGAGAAGAATATCGCCACCACTTTCGATGAGGAGGCAAAAGCTGTCGAAGGACTTGATATAGCCTTCGAGCTTTTCACCCGACATCATCACTACGGTTACGCGAACCCGCTCTTTGCGTGCCTGGTTGAGGAACTGGTCCTGAATGTTAAAAGGGGTCTTGGCCATGTCCACTCCTTGTACGTTGCATAAAATGATCAATGAACTTATGGATTTTAGCAGACTCCGAAAAGGAATCAACTGAAATTATCGAATTATCCCGACGAAACCAAGTCAGCTGTCGTTTGGCATAACGTCGGGAGTCTCGCTGGATTAAAGCGATGGCTTCATCCTGTGACAATCGACCCTGAAGATGCAGAATCGATTCCCGGTAGCCGATAGTCCGCATCGCTTTGAGCTCGGGGGAATAACCCTTATCGAGCAGTTGACGGACTTCGTCCAGCAAACCCTCGGAAAACATCTGTTCAACCCGCTGATTGATTCGCTGGTACAAGATCTCCCGCTCAGGAGCCAGGGCGATTTTCAGCGTGTCATAGGGACGCTCTTCAAACGCGTGCTCCTGTTGATACTCAGAAAGTCGACGACCAGAAAGTTCGTACACTTCCAGCGCCCGAACGATCCGCAAGAGGTCGCCAGGGGGGAGTCTCGCTGCAAGCGGCGGGTCAATCTCACCCAGTCGCCGGTACAGTGTACCACTTCCCTGCTCTCTTTCGAGGGCCAGCAACTCTTCCCTGACAATGCCATCACCGCTCGGTGCCGACAACAAGCCTTCGGTCAACCCCTTGATGTAAAGACCGGTGCCGCCGACCACTGCGGGTAGCCGGCCACGACCATGAATCTGCTCAACGGCATCAGAGGCTAGGCGAATAAAATCAGCTACGGAAAATTCTTCGTCCGCATTGACCACATCAATAAGATGGTGCGGCACCTGTCGACGTTCCTCAGCAGTTGCCTTAGCGGTGCCAATATCGAGACCACGATAGACCTGGCGGGAGTCGGCGGAAACCACCTCGAGGTCGAAATGGCGGCTCAGTTCGATGGCCAGGGCGGTTTTTCCGGAGGCTGTCGGGCCGCAGATGACAAGCAACGGCAGTGGCTTAAGTTGCTGCACGGGGTCTGACATCAGCTTCTCTTGAACATTTTCTCGATATCGGCCAAGCTTTGACGGACCATCACGGGCCGACCGTGGGGACAATGTGCGCTAAAGTCGACAGCATCCAGTTCCTTGAGCAATGCGCTCATTTCAGGCACCGCCAGCGCCTGGTTGGCCCGGATTACCCCGTGGCAGGCCATCAGGATAAAAACCTTATCGAGCGATTCTTCAGCGAGGACGCTTTTGCCGATCAGGGTTGTTTCGGACGCGATGTCCCGCACCAGTTGCTCGGCATCGGTCTGATCCAGAAATCGCGGCACGCCTTTAAGCACGAACGATTTACCGCCGAAATGCTCGATGTCGAAACCAAGCCGATCGAGTTTTTCGAGCTGGCCGACAAACTGATCAGCCTCGCGAAAATCGAGCTCGATAACCACGGGGAACAACAACGCCTGCCGCTCGATGCTCCCAGCCAGGAATTGCTTGCGCAACCGCTCGAAACCGATCCGCTCATGAGCCGCGTGCTGATCGACCAGAACCAGGTCATTGCCGTCCTGGCAGACAATGTAACTATTGCGGTACTGCCCGACAATCCGCAGCGAACTGTAAAACCCCTGCGTCTCGGCGGGATCTGCCTCGGCATGCGAAGGGGACTCCGACGACACGGGCATATTGAAAGAGCGGTCAACCAATGGCGGCGGGGTCCGGCCGTACAACTGCAGCGACTCCTGAATTTCTTTGCGGTACTCACGCACAATTTCGGGCGTAGGCGCAGAGGGATAAATGGGTCGTTCGGACGGTTGGGACACGGCGGCAGTTGTCGGTCCGGCATGCGCGCCAGGCTCCTTCAGCCATCCCGAAGGGCGCAGCACATCGCGCACGGCGCTGGTGATGAAGTCGTGAACCAGTCGCTGGTCGCGAAAGCGGACTTCGTGCTTGGTCGGATGGACGTTGACATCCACCAGCGACGGGTCAATTTCTAGAAACAGAACCACGACCGGATAGCGCCCCTTGACCAGAACATTGCGAAAGCCTTCTAACAGGGCGTGCTGCACCACCCGGTCGCGAATGTAGCGGCCGTTGATAAAAGTGTACATGGCCCCGGTGGTCGAACGATGAATGGATGGCTGGGATACAAAACCCCGAAGTTTCAATTCATTGCCGCCATCGACGTCGACCGGGAGCAGGTCAGCCAGCAGGGGACGGCCAAGCAGCGCTCCGATTCGTTCGGCGAGCCCGGATTGCCGGTAGACCTCGATCAGCGGTCGACCGTTATGCAGCAGGCGGAACTGAACAGCTGGAGAAGCCAGTGCCAGTCGGGTGACAATATCAGCAATGTGACCAAATTCAGTTTCGTCCTTGCGCAAAAACTTGCGCCGCGCCGGGGTGTTGAAAAACAGGTCTCGTACTTCGATGCTGGTTCCCGGCGGAAGCCCTATCGCCCCGGCTCGCTTGACCTGCCCTCCTTCAGCGTAGATTTCCCAGCCTTCGTCCCCGCCCTGTGCGCAGGTCTGCAGCTGCATCCGGCAGACCGAGGCGATCGATGGCAAGGCTTCACCGCGAAATCCCAGGGTGTGTAAAGCAAACAAGTCGGACTCATTATGGATTTTGCTGGTAGCGTGCCGTTCGAGGCAGAGAAAGGCATCGTCTCGTCCCATCCCGCAGCCGTCATCAATAATCCGAATCAGTCGTTTTCCACCCTTTTCGACCTCGATACAAATCTCGGTTGCTCTGGCATCGAGTGAATTTTCCAGCAATTCCTTTACCACCGAGGCCGGGCGCTCCACCACTTCACCGGCTGCGATTTGGTTGCAGAGCTGTTCAGGGAGAATTTGAATAGATTGTTTCATGGAGCTCCAAAACTGAACTGGCCATCCTGCCGGAAACAACTGAGGCCGGGAAACCCGGCCTCTAAGCTAGGGCCCATCCGGAAACTATGGATGGGTCTAGCGTAGTTTTCATATGGGAAACGAGTAATTTTCAGCAAGGTCAAGGAAATCAAGGCATTGCGCGGAGACGTACATGGTACGTCGCACAAGCGAGGCCGCAGATTGACACAGAGATTGCTGAAAAGGGCCGTTTCCGGATGAAAACTAAGCTAAGATAGATTCGTGTTGCGGGATCTCAGATCTGCTGTTCAAGACGGTCGAGCATGTTCTCTATTTCATCAAGGTCGTCGCACGCTTCCCCTTGGCCGCTGGAAGTCGGCTGGCTCAGCATACCGAGGTCACCGGCGACACTGTGCACGGTGCTTAAATCGACCTCCGAAATCTTGCGCATGAAGGCCTCAAACAGGCAGTTGTCACAGATGGTGTTGATGAGTCTCGGCACCCCGCCGGCATATCGGTGAATGACAGGAATAACATCGGGGGCGAACAGCATGCGACTGGCGCCGCCAACCTGCAACCGATGCTTGATATACGACTTGGTGGTGTTGAGTGAAAGAGACTGCAGGTGATACTTAACGGCCACCCGCTGAGCCAGGGGTTCGTCCAGGCGCAGGCAATCCTCTACTTCAGGAAGACCGAAAAAAACGATATTAAGCAGTTTTTTTCCGGGGATTTCTAGATTCAGCAGACCGCGGAACTCTTCCATCAATTCTCGAGTCTGTAGCATCTGGGCTTCATCGATGAGGACAACCGCTTTCTTCCCGGTCTTGTCGATCTCCAGCAGACGTTCGTACAATTGCTTGAGCAACGGCAAACGATCTTCAGCCGGGGATTCGACGCCAAGCTGCATGGCGATCCGGGTCAGAATCCAGTCGGGGGTAATCCCCGAATGAACCATAACCAGCAGCGACGACTCGTAACGGTCTTCAGGCAGGTCATCGAGCATCCGGCGAGCCAGGGTGGTCTTGCCGGTCCCTACCCCGCCGATGGTGACAGCAAGCCCCTTGTTGGAGTCAACTGCGTACATCAACCGGATCAGTGCCTGGCTGTGCTGCTCGCTATTGAAATAAAAGCGTGCATCCGGAGCGTTGGAGAATGGTTCCCGAGTTAGGCCGAAATATTCCGTGTATGCCACTGCGCCCCCCTGTCAGGCTCCAAAACCATCAGACATAGGAAACACGGTCTTTGCTCCCCCCACCTGCGTTCGAATCACCGTTGTCTCCATCTTCCATCCCCAGGCGGCTTCTGAGCTCCTGAATTTTTTCGCGTACGTTGCGGAAAAACAGGTCGACATCCGCGGCGCTCTGAAAACTGTCTAGAGCGTCGAGAGGGCGGTCCCAGGCCTCGTACAGAAGGCCAAGTTCATAAAAAAGGCTGAGTTTCTGGTTCTCAGCTAAATCGGAAGTCGACAAGCCTAGCTTGAACGAAATTTCGGCGCCTTCGAAATCTTTCTTATCCAGCAGGCAGATCCCCTTGAGAGTCAGGCAATCAAACCGCCGCGCAGGGTCTTTCATCGCATGATCGAATTCACCAATGGCATCGTCGATCAGCCCCATTTCACGATAGGCTATGCCGAGATTAAAATGGGTCTCGGAATCTTCAGAACCGATCTGTTCTTCAACCCCTTTTTTGAACTGGGAAAACTCGCCTTCCGGGGCATAACGAACTTTGTTGGCAGCGGCGGGAGCGGGGATTTCCACCTCATCCTCTACCTCGGCCATCACCTCTGCCGAAAAATTAAAAAAGTCATCCTTGGCCGCCGGTTGCCCACCCGAGCCCTGCTCCCGCTGAGAGCGGATATCGGCCATCAGTTCTTCAGCCTCCTGACACTCAGGAAGAGAAGAAAGCAGATCCGTACAGACCCGTTCCGCATCGTCGAACAAACCCTGGATTAGATAAAATCCAGCTTCTTCAATCTGGGCGGTCACATCGGGCGCGGCCGGGGACTCTACATCACTATCAACGGTGAGGCCGCCCGTTTGAACGACGGACGGTCCTTCGTCATCAACAGGAAAATCGATGTCTTCGGCATCATCGAAAGAAAAAGACAGCTCTTCATCGCCCAGTTCAAGAGACTCGGATTCAAGAGAAGCCGCAACAGGGACTTCGGGCGTGTCGAAATCAAGATCGCCAAAAGCATCATCGACTTCGAGTTCAAGGGAAAGCTCTTCTCCCTCCGCTAACGTATCTGCGTCAGCGGGCGCGGCTTCATCTTCAACGTCCTGCAGAAACTCCAGCGGAATCTCTTCTGGCTCTTCAGCCACAGGAGCCGGCTCGGGTGAAGCAAGTTCTTCAACGGCTTCGATGGGATTCTGTTTCAGATCCAGGTCTTCAGCTTCATCCAACGCTTCAAATGGGAATTTATCAGCCGCTTTGGAAATTTCGGTATCCGCATCGCCCGCAGAAAGAATGTCGAATAACTTGCTGCCCTCTCCGCTCACCTCATAAATAGAATGCAGAGTCGCAACGACACGATCTTCGCCAGGAAGACGTTCTTGTAGGTGTTCGTAATATTCTTTAAGCTTAGGAATTCTGTTGGCTTCGAAAAAGGCAGCCTTGGTTTCTTCAAGATATTTAAGGGCCTGATCAGGATTTTCACCATCAAGGCAAGCCTGAACCTGCAGTTCGCGAAGGTCCAGATCGCCAGGATAGCTGGTGAGCAGGCGTGAATAAAGCGCTTCCGCCTTGTTGTGATCGCCCTTTTCCCGGTACCCTTCTGCCAGGGAGCGCAGAATCCCCTGATGGGAGGGGTCGGCTTCAAGCAGCGACTCGAGCAGAGAAATGCCTTTATCGACATCCCCCTTCAGAATAAATGCCTGGCCCAATCCAACTTTAAGAGACGGCTCTTCAGGAAAAAAGCTGACAAAAACTTCATGCAGCTTGAGGATCTTGGCGCTATCCTTTTTAGCCTGCAGAACCTTCAGAACGTCCTGGAAATCCTCCAGGGCTTCTTCCCGCCTGCCCTCTCTAGCAAAGGTTTCGGCCAGTTTGACCCGGATGTTCAAGTTTTCAGGGTCAAGATCCTTCATCTTATGCAGGATCTTGATAGCCCCTGCCGTATCAGCGCATTGTTCGTAATGGGCGATAAGGCTCCGGTATTCAGCCAGTGCGTTGCCGACCAGTCCCTGTTTTTCGTTCAGTTCGGCAAGTTTAAGGTAAACTTCTTCCCGGCCCGAATCGATCCGCTGGATCTGCTTGTAAACAGCGATCGCCTTCAGGTAAAAGCCGTTATCCGTGTAGTGCTTGCCGACTTTTTCGAATTCTTCAATCGCCAGTGCGGACATCTTGGCGCGATTGTAGAGTTCGGCAAGCTTCTGCCGGGTGCGAAGGTCATTAGGTTCAAGCTCTACCAGCTTCTGGTAGTCTTTAATGGCCTTGGATATCTGACCTTTCTGCAGGCTTTTTTGAGCTGAAGCAAGGAGTTTATCTTTTTTTGTCAATGTGACCATCCCGCTGAAAAATAAAGAATATCTTTGAAATCTAAACCATTACCGGCAGAGGTGTCAAGTTAAACCAAGGGGCATTGCGTGCGGAACTTAGGCGCCCGCCATCGCGCCTAAGCAGATGAAACTGCAAGCGACAGATTAAAAGACCTCCCTGCCGCGCTCAAAGCTGCTTCAGTCGCGCAACTTCCAGCCTAGAAAGACGACGATACTGGCCTGGGGCCAGGTTTTCCAGGGTCAAAAAACCGAACTGGATTCTCTGTAGTCGGCTCATCGCGTGGCCAACGGCCTCGAACATGCGCCGCACCTGCCGATTCCGCCCCTCATGAATAGTAATCTTGACCCAGCTGTGCGTTCCCTGCTGCCGGGTAACCTCAACCCGGGCCGGCGCGGTCAAACCATCTTCCAGCTTTACCCCGACCTCGAGCCGCTGCACGGTCGATGGTGAAACCGCACCGCGAACCCGGGCCAGATAGGTTTTCTCGACGCCATGACGGGGATGGGCCAAGTGCTGCGCCAAGTCACCGTCGTTGGTTAACAGCAGAAGGCCGCTGGTATTCAGATCAAGGCGCCCGACCGGGTACAGTCGAACCGGAAAATTCTGGACCAGGTCGACCACTACCGGCCGCCCCTGGGGATCTCGCGCCGTGGTTACGTAACCAACCGGTTTGTGAAGCAGGATACAGTACTTTTCCGACTCAACCTGGATTGGTTTGCCATTCACTTCGATCCGGTCACTGACCGGATCCGCACTGTCTCCGAGGGTAACAGCAAGGCCGTTTACCCTGACCCTACCCTCTTCGATCCATTTTTCGGCCTGTCTGCGGGAAGCGAGGCCAGCACTGGCAATAATTTTTTGGATCCGTTGTTTCATAATGTGGCTTTCACAAAAAGTCTTGAAATGACTGAGCAAAAATTTCACCACACAAGGCTTAGTGGTTTATCAGGAAGGCATACCTCGGGAATGTCAAATCCTGAAAAACCGCTGTAACACAGCAGGGCGGACTTTTTGCGACGCCATCGTAATGATGGGCGGCCGAAGCAAAAGTCAGTCACGATGAAGAAACATCAGGGAGATTCATCGCCGGCCGGCGGTGCTTCAAGAGCCAGCTCGTTGAATTCTTTCAATGTAGGTAGGCCTGACAAATCCTTGAGCCCGAAGAGCTCGAGAAAATCCCGGGAGGTTCCGTAGATCATCGGACGCCCCGGGACATCTTTTTTGCCCAGAATCCGCACCAGGTGCTTGTCGAGCAGGGTCTTGAGCACTCCCCCGGAGTCGACGCCGCGAAGGTATTCGATTTCGGCCCGTATGATCGGTTGTCGGTAGGCAATGATCGCCAACGTTTCCAGCGCGGCCCGAGAAAACCGGAACGGCTTGTTGCGACTCAGTCGCCTGACCCATTCGGCATACTCGGGCCGAGTCCGAAATTGAAAACCGCCGGCGGTTTCCTCCAGCACGATCCCGCGGCTGTCGCTCGCATAATCGCTGCACAACTGGCGAAGCAGTGGAACCACTACCGGCTTCTCCACATCCAGGGCCTCGGCGATCTGTTCCGCTTTTACCGGGGATTCGGAAACGAAAATCAGCGCTTCGATGATCGGTTTCAGATCAATCGTATCCAAGGACATCCTCGTCAAAGTCAAGGCCGGCCATATGTTCTTCGGCGACTGCCGGAAAGAGCCAGATGGTGCCCAAGCGGGCGTTTTGCAGGAGTCTAACCATCCTTAATTTTACCAGTTCCAACATGGCCAGAAACGACACAACAATCTCGTGTCGGCTTGGCGACGGAGTGAACAGGTCGCCAAACGGCAGATTCTCCTTGCCGGCCAACTGCGACAGGATCTGGTTGATCCGATCAGTGACTGACATCTGCTCAAAAGTCACATCGTGATAGCAAGCTTCGGGGACATTGCGAATCAGGCCGCGCAACGCCTCCACCAGATCGTAGAGACCGACACTCTGGAATTCGTCCTCCTCCAGCGCCGCCAACTCCGGCGAAGGGAACTTGCGGGCAAACACATCACGGCAGAGCAACGGGCGGGAATCAAGCTTGCTGGCCGCCTCTTTGTATTTTTGGTATTCGAGCAGGCGCCGAACCAGTTCGGCACGAGGATCTTCCTCTTCTGCCTCAATCAAGTCATCCTCGGATTGCGGCAGCAGCAGGCGCGACTTGATGTGTACCAGTGTCGCCGCCATCAGGAGGAATTCTCCGGCGATATCGAGGTTGAGACTCTGCATGGCATCGATGGTCGCCAGGTATTGACCGGTGATTTCCGCGATCGGAATATCGCAGATATCCATCTCGTTTTTGCGGATGAGGTGCAGAAGCAGATCGAGCGGACCTTCAAAATTATCAATTTTGATATCGTAAGGCATCAAAAAAGCTCAGTGACTGAACAGGAAATTGATCACGCGCACCACGACATAAATGTCGCTCCCCGCCAACATGCCGACAACAAACGAAATCAGCGGTTGCAGGAGAAGACGCCATACCGGCGTGGCAAAGATGACAAAAATCAGGATAACAAATCCGAACGATTCGAAACGGGCCAGGAAATCACCCTGTTTTTCGGGGAGCAGACCAATCAGAACCCGTCCGCCGTCAAGGGGCGGGATGGGAAGTAGATTGAAAACCGCCAGGATGACGTTGATATATAAGCTGAAGGCAGCCATCAGCGAAAGCGGTTGAAGAATTGCCGTCACCGTGCCGGTTGAAAAGGTTTCGCCGAGAAAAACGAATGCCTTGAGGAGCAAAACCGAAAGGATGGCCAGGCTGAAATTGACCAACGGACCCGCCAGGGCCACCCAGATCATGTCTTTCTTAGGATGCCGCAGATTGCCGAAATTAACCGGTACCGGGCGAGCCCAACCAAATCCTACAAACAACAAAGCCACCGTACCGATC